>JBJHAU010000091.1:0-8338 GCA_050480665.1 Alphaproteobacteria bacterium
CAAGGGTCTTGCCCTCGATGCCGTAATGGCGCATCTCGCTGCGTGGCGGCGCCATGCCGGGAATATCGGCGATCCGGCTGGTGGAGGCCCGGGCCGGGCGCGCCGGAAGAGGCTTGCGAAGGTTGAGCGAGGGTGCCGTGCCGGCCCCCGGAAGAGGCTTGCGTTCCGCCATCCTGGGGGAACCTTCGGGTTGCGAGGGGTCGCGCTCGTCTGGGGCGGCCATGCTGCGATCCTTATCCATGGGGAAGGGGGAAGCTCGCTTGAGGATACTCCGCGTCCGCCCGGGACACAATATCGGCAACACGGGCGGCAACACGGCCGGCAACAAGCACGATTCTGCGCCATCCCCATGCGGGGGTCGTCATCAGAAGGGCCGGCCGGATCCGACGGGGCCGGCTCTCCGGCGCGGCCTTGCCGGGACAGCGTTTCCGGAACAGGATCGCCAAGCCAGGGATGTTCCCGCCGCCCGGGGCGGCCTATACTGTCTCCTTGCTGTCCACTGAATGGTGTTCCCCAACTCCGTTCCGCTGAAACCTTCCTTCAGGCCCTTCCCAGCCGCCCTCCTCTTGTTCACTGGCCTCGGCCACGCCCGAGAAAGGATGATCCCGTGACTCAGTCCACCCCGCCCTCTTCCACCGCCCGTCGGGCCGTCAGGGCAGAAGGTTCCGACGCTGTTCTGGTGGAAAACCGTCGCCATGACGTTGTCGGCATCGGCAATGCCATCGTCGATGTTCTCGCCCATGCCGACGATGCACTTCTGGCCGAGCTTGCCCTGAACAAGGGGGCGATGACCCTGATCGACATGGCCATGGCCGAACGGCTCTATGCGCGCATGGGGGCGGCGGTGGAATCCTCGGGCGGATCGGCGGCGAACACCATCGCCGGGCTGGCCGCGCTCGGCGGCCGTGGCGCCTTCATCGGCAAGGTGCGCAACGATCAGCTGGGCGGCATCTTCCTGCACGACATTCGTGCCGCAGGCGTCACCTGTCCGGTCCCTGCGGCGACATCGGGGCCGCCCACGGCGCGATGCCTCGTGTTTGTCACGCCCGATGCCCAGCGCACCATGCAGACCTATCTCGGCGTCTCCGCCGAGCTTGGGCCGGAGGATCTGGACGAGGCGACGATCCGCGAGTCTGCGGTCACCTATCTCGAAGGCTATCTGTGGGATCCGCCGCCCGCCAAACAGGCCTTCCAGAAGGCCGCCACCATCGCCCATGAGGCCGGAAACATGGTGGCGCTGACCCTGTCGGATCCCTTCTGCGTGGCCCGCCACCGTCTCGATTTCCTCGATCTTGTCGAATCCCACATCGATCTTCTGTTCGCCAACGAGGCAGAGATCATGGCCCTGTATCAGGTCTCGTCCTTCGATGCCGCCTTGCAGAAGGTGCGCCGTCATTGCCAGGTGGCGGCCCTGACCCGTTCGGAAAAGGGCTCGGTGGTGGTGTCCGGCGAGGAGGTTCACATCGTCGATGCGGCACCGGTCGCCCGGGTGGTGGACACCACAGGGGCCGGCGATCTGTATGCGGCCGGCTTCCTGTTCGGACTGACCCGCGGGCTACCCCTTGTTCAGTGCGGGCGGATCGGGGCGCTCGCCGCCTCGGAAATCATCAGCCATTTCGGAGCGCGTCCGGAAGCCGATCTGGCCGCGCTCGTGGCCAGCATCGGCTAGGGCAGGGCGCCATGGGATGGTTCGGGTGAAAGCGTCCCGGTCGTGACGGGGCGTCTTGCCGCCGGGCTGCAGCTTTATGCCGACCGGCGGATGCTGCTGATTCTCGTTCTCGGCTTTGCGAGCGGCCTGCCGCTTGCGCTCAGCTTTGCCACCCTGTCGGCCTGGCTGGCTCTGGAGGGGGTGGAACGCACGGCGATCGGCCTTTTCGCGCTGGCCGGTCTTCCCTACGCCCTCAAGTTTCTCTGGGCGCCGCTGATTGACGGGCTCAGGCTGCCCTGGCTCAGCCGCCGTCTCGGCCGCCGCCGTGGCTGGCTTCTGTTCAGCCAGTGTCTTCTGGCGCTGGCGATTCTCGGTCTTGGCCTCAGCGATCCGGGCAAGGCCATCGGCGTGACGGCGGTTCTGGCGCTGACCGTCGCCTTTCTCTCGGCAACCCAGGACATCGTGATCGATGCCTATCGGGTGGAAATCCTGGAAACCCGGGAACAGGGCGCCGGGGCCGCCGCGGTTCAGCTTGGCTATCGCGGGGGAATGCTGGTCTCCGGTGCGGGAGCCCTGTTCCTCGCGGATGCCTTCGGCTGGGCCGTCGCCTATGGCGCCATGGCCCTGGCCCTGGGGATCGGCATGGCGGCGACCCTGCTCGCCCGCGAACCTGTCGCCGAACCCGCTCCCGCGCAGGGGGCCGGTGGCCCGCCTGTGGCCGGGCATGGCGGGCGGGTCGGTGGATTCAGAGACTGGATCGGGGCGCATGTGGTCGCGCCCTTTGCCGATTTTGCCCGCCGCCCGGGCTGGCTGGCGGTGGTGCTGTTCATCGTCTTCTACAAGTTCGGCGATGCCATCGCCGGGGTGATGGCCAATCCCTTCTTCATCGATCTGGGCTTCACCCTGAGCGAGATTGCCGCCGTAACCAAGCTGTTCGGAACCGCCGCGACGCTGACGGGGGTGGTCATCGGCGGGCTTGTGGTGGCCCGCTACGGGGTTCTGCCGGCGCTGATGGGCTGCGGGATCCTGCAGATGATCTCCAACCTGATGTTCGTGCTGCAGGCCCTTGTCGGGGCCGATCTGGCGCTTCTGACCGTGACGATCGGCATCGAGAACCTGTCCGGCGGCATGGGCACGGCGGCCTTCGTTGCCTATCTGTCGGCGCTTTGCCAGCGTGCCTTCACGGCCACGCAATACGCGCTGTTTTCCTCCCTTGCCGCGGTGGGACGAACGGTGTTGTCTTCGGGAGGGGGCTGGCTGGCCGACCAGCTCGACTGGGTGCTGTTCTTCCTGGCCTCGACCGCCTGTGCCATTCCGGGGCTTCTGCTGCTGGCCTGGCTGATGCGTCGCCCGGACCGAAGCGGCCTTCCGGACGAAATCACGAAAACCGGAGAGGGGGAAACCGCGTAAACCGAAGGTCCGGCATCGACGGACAGAAGGAACCGGCGAAAAGGAGTTTCTGCCTCATGCACATAGGCGTTCCCCGTGAAATCAAGGCTCAGGAATATCGCGTCGGGCTGGTGCCTTCCAGCGTCGCCGAGCTGACCGCCGCAGGCCATGCCGTGCTGCTGGAAACCGGCGCCGGGGCGGGAATCGGCATGGATGATGATGCCTATCGCGAGGCGGGCGGGCGCATCGTCGAAACGGCCGAAGCGATCTTTGCCGAGGCCGAACTGATCGTGAAGGTCAAGGAACCGCAGCCCCGGGAATGTGCCCTGCTGCGTCCCGGCCAGACCCTGTTCGCCTTTCTTCATCTTGCACCGGACCCGGATCAGGCGAAGGCCCTTCTGGCCTCCGGCGCGAGCGCCATCGCCTATGAATCGGTCACCGACGGGATGGGTGGCCTTCCCCTGCTCGAGCCGATGAGCGCGGTCGCGGGCCGCATGGCGGCGCAGGCGGGCGCCCGTTTCCTGGAAAAGGCACAGGGCGGCGCCGGTATCCTGCTGGGTGGCGTGCCGGGAGTCCCGCCCGCCCGGGTCTGCATTCTGGGGGCGGGCGTGGCCGGAAGGGAGGCGGCGCGGATGTGCCTCGGGCTCGGCGCCTCGGTGACATGCCTCGATATCGATAGCGAAAAGCTCTGGGCGCTCGATCGGATCTGGGGTAACCGGATCCGGACCCGGCACAGCAACCGCGCCGCCGTCGACGAGGAAGTCCTGGCCGCCGACCTGGTGATTCTCGCGGTGCTGGTGCCCGGCGGCCGCGCCCCACGGCTGATCCCCCGAACGCTGGTGGCCAGGATGCGCCCCGGTTCGGTGATCGTCGATATTGCCATCGATCAGGGAGGCGCCGCCGAAACCTCCCGCCCCACCAGCCATGCGGATCCGGTCTATGTGGAGGAAGGCGTGCTGCATTATTGTGTCACCAACATGCCGGGCGCGGTGCCCCGGACATCGGCGATGGCCCTGAACAATGCCACCCTGCCCCATGTTCTGGCGCTGGCCGGGCGGGGCCTGGTCGAGGCGCTGCGAAGCGATCCCCATCTCATGGCGGGGCTGAACGTGCATGCGGGCCGGATCACCTGTGCAGCGGTGGCCGGGGCGCTGGGGCTGGATCATACGCCGCCCGAGATCGCGCTCGGCCAGACGTCACGCTGAGGAACGTCGCGCGGAGAGACTTAGCCCGCAAGGATTTCGCTCTGGGGGACTTCCGCCTGACGGTTCGGGAAAGCGCGTCCGGGCGGATGGAACCGGAGGGGGCCGAGATTCAAGCCGAGATTCAAGCCGGGATTCAGGCCGCGCTGCTGCGGTCCGTTTCCAGTTCCAGGGCATAGCCGGCCGAACGGACGGTACGGATGATGTCGCGCCCGCTGTCGGTCAGGGCCTTGCGAAGCCTGCGGATGTGCACATCCACGGTGCGCGGCTCGATGAAGGAATCGTCGCGCCAGACGGAATCGAGCAGTTGTTCGCGGCTGTAAACCCGTCCGGGATGTTCCAGAAAGAAGCGCAGCAGGCGGAATTCCATCGGCCGAAGGGCGATCGGAACCTTGCCGCGATAGACCCGATGAGAGGCAAGATCCATCACGATGTCGCCGAAGGTCAGAACATCGGCTTCCAGGGCCGGCCGGGTGCGGCGAAGCACGGCATGGACCCGGGCCACCAGTTCGCTCGGCGAGAAGGGCTTGGTGATATAGTCGTCGGCCCCGGCATTCAGCCCGCGCACCCTGTCGGCTTCCTCGCCGCGCGCCGTCAGCATGATGATGGGAATGTCGCGCGTCTCGGGATTGCGGCGCAGACGGCGACAGGCCTCGATCCCGGACACCATCGGCACCATCCAGTCGAGCAGGATCAGGTCGGGCGCCTGTTCCTCGACCATCAGCAATCCTTCCTCGCCATCGGCCGCCGCGAGAACCTCGAAACCCTCATGTTCCAGATTGTATCGAAGCATGGTGACAAGGGCCGGTTCATCCTCGATGATCAGGATCCGCCCCTTCATCCGTTCAGCGATCATCACCGGGTTCTTCCGTCTGGCCCGATCCGCCCTCTGCCTTTGCTCCGCCCCGTGTGGGGGAGATGGCGGCATAGGGGCTGTCGTCGCCCTTGGGGCGGATTTCCAGCAACGGTTCGCCGCGAACCATGAAGTAGACGATCTCGGCGATGTTGGTGGTGTGATCGCCGATGCGCTCGATGTTCTTGGCGATGAAAAGAAGATGCGTGCAGGGGGTAATGTTGCGCGGATCCTCCATCATGTAGGTAAGAACCTCGCGAAACAGGCTGTTGTAGAGATCGTCCACCTCCTTGTCGTTCAGCCAGACCTGCCGGGCCTTATCGGCATCGCCGGAGGAAAAGGCGTCGAGCACGTTCTTGATCATCCGCTGCACCAGCCGCCCCATGCGGGGAATCCCCGCCGCCGGCCGGACCTGGCGGGATTCGGAAAGCACGATGGCGCGCTTGGCGATGTTGGCGGCGTAGTCGCCGATCCTTTCCAGAAGCGAGGCGGTCTTGAGCGCGGCGATGATCAGCCGCAGATCCTGCGCCATGGGCTGGCGCAGGGCGAGAAGCCGCACGGCCATGTGATCGATTTCGGCTTCGAGGGCATCGATCTCGACATCCTCGCGCACGGTTTCACCGGCAAGATCGGGATCGCGACGGGCGACCGAATCGATGGCGGCGGCGAACTGCGCCTCGGACAGACCGCCCATCTTGAGCACCGCCCGGCTCATCGCTTTCAGCTCTTCGTCGTAGGACTTCACGATATGTTCGGATGTCATGGGATGGGTTCCTTCCGGGGAGGTTTCAGCCGAACCGGCCCGTGATGTAATCCAGCGTCTGCTGGTGTTCCGGGGTCGTGAACATCTTCTCGGTCTCATCGTATTCGATCAGTTCGCCGAGATACATGAAAGCGGTGTAGTCGGAAACGCGGGCCGCCTGCTGCATGTTGTGGGTCACGATGATGATCGTGTAGTCGTGCTTCAGCTCTTCCATCAGCTCCTCGATGCGGGCCGTGGAAATCGGATCAAGGGCCGAACACGGCTCGTCGAGCAGCATCACCTCGGGCTCGATGGCGATCGCCCTGGCGATGACAAGGCGCTGCTGCTGCCCGCCGGAAAGGGCAAGGGCGCTGGTGTCGAGACGATCCTTCACCTCATCCCACAGGGCGGCGCGGCGCAGCGACTTTTCAACGGATTCGGCAAGGATGGCGCGATCATTGATGCCCTGAATCCTGAGCCCGTAGGCAACGTTCTCGAAGATCGATTTCGGAAACGGATTCGGCTTCTGAAAGACCATGCCGACACGGCGCCGCAGCTCCGGCGCTTCCACTGCGGGATCGTAGATGTCGAGATCGTGAAGCAGGATCCGGCCTTCGATGCGCACCGAATCGATCAGATCGTTCATCCGGTTGAAGCAGCGAAGCAAGGTCGATTTTCCACATCCCGAAGGACCGATGAAGGCCGTGATGCGCTTGTCCGGAATGCCGAGGGTGATGTCCTTCAGCGCCTGGGATTCGCCGTAGAAGAGGTTCACCCCCTGCACATCGATACAGTCGGGGGGCCTTTTGCCGGTGGCGCCGCCCCGGGCGCGGGCAACCCCGTCAAGGCGATGGGCATCGGTGACAGGCGTCTGGCCGGGGCGGGGGACAGGGCCGGTATCGGTGGTGTTGGTCACGGAAGGCTCTCCATCAGGATCGGTGCGTGCGAACGGGCGGGATGGGGCATCATCATCAGTCGGATTCGCTCTTGAACTTCTCGCGAAGCCTGTTGCGGATCATGAAGGCCACAAGGTTCAGGACGACGATGATGATGACCAGGGTCAGGGAGGTGGCATAAACCAGCGGCCTCGCCGCTTCGACGTTCGGGCTCTGGAATCCGACATCGTAGATGTGGAAGCCGAGATGCATGAACTTGCGCTCGAGATGCACGAAGGGGAAGTTTCCATCCACCGGCAGGTTGGGGGCAAGCTTCACGACGCCGACCAGCATCAGGGGGGCCACCTCGCCGGCCGCACGGGCGACCGCGAGGATCAGGCCGGTCATCATTGCCGGCGCCGCCATCGGGGCCACGATTCTCCAGATCGTCTCGGCCTTGTTGGCGCCAAGGGCGTAGCTGCCTTCACGCACCGCACGCGGAATGCGGGTCAGGCCTTCCTCGGTGGCGACGATCACCACCGGCAGGGTCAGCAGGGCAAGGGTCAGCGAGGCCCAGAACAGGCCGGGGGTGCCGAAGGTCGGCGCCGGCAGGGCCGCGGGATAGAAGAGCCGGTCGATGCTGCCGCCAAGGAAGTAGACGAAGAAGCCCAGGCCGAACACGCCGAACACGATGGAAGGCACCCCGGCCAGGTTGTTCACGCAGATCCGGATGGTCCGTGTGACCGGACCCTGTTTCGCGTATTCCCGCAGATAGATCGCGGCCAGAACGCCGAGGGGCGTGACCAGGATCGACATGATCAGCACCATCATCACGGTGCCGAAGATCGCCGGGAAGATGCCGCCTTCGGTGTTGGCCTCGCGCGGATAGCCGGACACGAATTCGACGAACATCTCGATATAGTGAAGGATCTTCCCGCCCAGCCCGAGGCGATTGACATCGGTGGCCCGCACCACGTTGGACAGGCGGATTTCATGAAGGCTGCCATCCATCACCTCGGCCACCAGGCTGTCTCGATCAAGCTGGCTGAACAGGGCGGCCCGCCGGGCTTCCAGATCGGCGAAGGAGTCGTTCAGGCTGGCGCGCTCGGCATTGATGGCATCGATTTGCGGCCCCTCGGTGATGCCGCGCAGCTGCAGACGCCGTTCGTCAAGACGCAGTTGTTCGATGCGGAAATTGATGGCGCCGATCTCGTGGCGTTCGATTCGCACGATCTGCCGGCGCAGATCGTTGGCGCGTGCGACGCGGCGCTGAAGTTCCGGCCAGGCGGCGTTCCCTTCGGCGATGATCGTGTCGCCTTCCTTCACGCTGACAAGGTAGCCGTAGAAGTTGCCCCACTCCATGCGTTCCACGACCACGGCATTCTCGGGATAGCTCCTCGGGCCCATAAGGTGTCCCGTGAACCACAGGAAGTCGCGTCCCGTCAGGTCACGGTTTCCGAGCTGGACCAGATAGCGGGTGACCAGCTCCATGTCGTCGGGAACGGGCACACCGGACTCGCGCACCAATGTAGCCGTCACCACTTCGCTGTTCCGTTGCGAGCCGAGAATACGGACGGTGCTTCCATCGGGCTGGGTCACATGGGATTCGAACACGGGAGAGGGCCAGAA
>JBJHAU010000092.1:0-8315 GCA_050480665.1 Alphaproteobacteria bacterium
ACTCCGCCATCGGAAAAGCTGTCGGGTGTGACGTTCACGATTCCCATCACATGCCCCCGATCCATCGGCAATCCCGCGAAGGGCGCTCTCGGGGCAAGGATGTTTGCAAGAAGCTCGCAGAGCCGCGCCCCCTCTTCGGCAAAGGTATCGGGCCAGGCCGCAAGGGCGGATCGAAGCCCATCGACAGAGAGCCGCCAGCCTCGTATCCCCTGCGCGTCGCGGGCAAGGATTTCCATCCGGGCGCAGCGAGCCCAGCCGCCCGCGATCAGGATCGGCCGAGGCTCTGCGGCGCGGCCATCGCCGGTTTCGGTTCCGGATTCCGGGCGGGAAGGCGCCGGGGTTTCCGGACCGGGATCGGTCAGAAGACAGGGACGCAGATACAGACGCCCGGGCGGTCGCGCGGCCCAGGCGGCGAACATTGCGGCCACGAGCGGCTCATCGGATGACAAAGGCATGGCCGACACGTTCCGGGTTCAGGCAAGCAGGATTCAGGCAAACAGGATTCTGGCGAGAAGGGCGCGGGCAGGCAATGCCCGGCCTTTCATCCCTCGGGCTGGGGTTCCGGATGGATGCCGCCGGGAGAGCTACCCCGGGCCTTGCCGCGCCCGGCAGGAGGCACCGAGGATTTCGGCTGCGGCTCCGGCGGGGATTCGTCGGCCCGGCGCGACAGGGTTCCGCCCTCGCAGAGCACGGCCACCTCATCGCCCGAAAGGGTCTCGTAATCGAGCAGGGCCCTGGCGACGGCATGGAGCGCGTCCATGCGCTCGCTGAGAACCCGTCTGGCCTCACGCTCGCCGACCTCGACGATGGAACGAATCTCGTCGTCGATCAGCTTGGCGGTGGCATCGGACACATTCTTGCGCTGGGTCACGGAGTGGCCAAGGAAGACTTCTTCCTCGTTGTCGGAATAGCGCAAGGGGCCAAGCTTCTCGCTCATCCCCCATTCCGTCACCATGCGGCGGGCCATGTTCGTGGCCTGGCGAATGTCGTCGCCGGCCCCGGTGGTGATGTTCTCGGGACCGAAGATCAGTTCCTCGGCAACGCGCCCGCCGAACATCATGGCGATGCGCGAGGTCAGTTCCTGGCGGGCATAGCCGTAACGATCCTTTTCCGGAAGAGACATGGTCATCCCCAAAGCCCGGCCGCGGGGAATGATCGTCACCTTGTGGAGAGGATCGCTTTTCGGCATGGAAAGACCGACAAGGGCGTGGCCTGCCTCGTGATAGGCGGTCAGACGACGCTCGTCCTCGCTCATCACCATGGATCGGCGTTCGGAGCCCATCATGACCTTGTCCTTGGCCTCTTCCATTTCCTGCATGGAGACCATGCGCCGGTTCTTGCGGGCGGCAAGCAGGGCGGCCTCGTTCACCAGATTGGCAAGGTCGGCGCCGGAAAAGCCGGGCGTGCCCCGAGCCAGCACCTTGGGATCGACATCCGGGGCCAGCGGCACCTTGCGCAGATGCACCTTCAGGATCTTCTCGCGGCCCAGAACATCGGGGTTGGGCAC
Organism: Alphaproteobacteria bacterium; assembly: GCA_050480665.1. Lineage (GTDB taxonomy): Bacteria > Pseudomonadota > Alphaproteobacteria > SMXQ01 > SMXQ01 > JBJHAU01. The sequence goes on from JBJHAU010000092.1 coordinate 1,508, forward strand.
CACGACCTGGCGATCGAAACGCCCGGGACGAAGCAGGGCCGGATCCAGCACATCGGGGCGGTTTGTGGCGGCGATCAGGATCACACCCTCATTGGCCTCGAAGCCATCCATCTCGACCAGAAGCTGGTTCAGGGTCTGCTCGCGCTCGTCGTTGCCGCCGCCAAGACCGGCGCCACGATGACGACCCACGGCATCGATCTCGTCGATGAAGATGATGCAGGGCGCATTCTTCTTGCCCTGTTCGAACATGTCGCGGACGCGGCTTGCGCCGACACCAACGAACATTTCCACGAAATCGGACCCGGAAATGGTGAAGAACGGAACATTCGCCTCGCCGGCGATGGCCCGGGCCAGCAGGGTCTTGCCGGTGCCCGGAGGGCCGACCAGAAGCACACCCTTCGGAATCTGGCCGCCGAGGCGCTGAAACTTCTGCGGATCGCGCAGGAACTCGACCACTTCTTCCAGTTCCTGTTTGGCTTCGTCGATTCCCGCCACATCCTCGAAGGTCTTGCGGCCCGTATGCTCGGTCAGAAGCTTCGCCTTGGACTTGCCGAAGCCCATGGCCTTGCCCCCGCCCGACTGCATCTGGCGCATGAAGAAGATCCAGACGGCGATCAGCAGCAGCATCGGGAACCAGGACAGCAGAATCCCGATCAGGGATGGCGAGCCATCATTGGTCGGCACTGCGGAAATCCTGACCCCCTGCTCGGTCAACCGCTCCACAAGGCGCGGATCCTGGGGAGCAAAGGTGGCAAAGGATCGACCATCGCGGAAGTTCCCCGTGATATCCTGGCCGCGGATGGTTACCTCGCGAACCTGCCCCCGCTCGACCTCGGCAAGGAAATCGGAAAAGGCAAGCTTGCTGTCCGGCGCCTGCGTACGCGGCGACTGGAACAGGTTGAACACGGCGATCAGAAGCAATCCGATGATCACCCAGAGCGCGATATTGCGGCCGAACTGGTTCACGAAGCGTCCTTCTTCAAGACCGGCGACAGGGGCACAAGGGCCCGCCCCGGCGGAGAAGCCATCCTGCCAGAGAAGCAGACGACGGCGGAACCCCCCTCACATAGTGTCTTTCAGACCCTTTCTCAAGCCTTACCGCCCGGAAGGAAAGGGGGACCGGCCAGCGGCACAGGCGGACAGGGGCGGCACACGGACAGGCGCAGCCCCGTCCGGGCAGCGTTCGGGCGGTCGAGACCGACATGCGGCACGGAAACCGGCATGCTGCCATCGAACAGCGCGGGAAGGCCGGGGCGAACGGCCGCCGGCAACGCTTCCAGCCGCCGCGAGGCAAGCCCGCCGAGGGCACGAACCGCAGCAATACCCCCCACCCCGAGAGGCCCGAGCCAGAAGGTTGCTCCCCCGTCCGCCCGACCGGAGACCCGAAGAAGAAACCGGCGATCCCAGACCCGCCAGCCGGGGCCGGTCACGGCTTCCGGACCGGCTATGCGCCCTGCCTCGCGGCAGATCAGCAGACGATTCCCGCCATGGAAAAGCACCCGGCAACCGCCAAGGGTCCGGCCATGACCCCCTGCCCTGCTGCCGGGCCGGATCCGGCCCTGCGCGCCTTCTCTGTCGCAAGCGGATTTACGGCCCGTTGCGCGTGCAGTCTCCCCGACCATTTCCTCGCCGGCCATTTCTTCACTGACCATGTCCGCGAGCGCATCCAACAGCCTCGACAGCCGGGCCCCGCGGGGGGGATGAACGGAGCCGCCCACCGTCGCCAGAACCCGGCCAAGCAGCCTTTCACCGGTGATGGAATCGGCCCCGACCAGCCCTTTGCAATCGAGCCAGACGAACCCCGCCGGATGCGGAAAGACAATCCGGGCCATCAGGGTGGCCAACAGCCGATCATCGCGGGCGCGCTGATGGCCAAGGATCAGGGCCTGTTCGGCCAGAAAGGACACCTCCTCCGGCCCTGATCCGCCGGTCTGATGCGCCTCCGCTTGATGGGTCGGGCAGGCCAGAATCCGGCCCGGAGCCAGACGAAGCCGTGAGCGGGCATAGGCAAGATCGCGGTTCGACGGATCTTCGACCCAGGGCTGTCCTCGGCGTTTGAGCTCCTCTCTCAGCAGCACGGGATCGATCCCGAGGAGTGGACGAAGCAGCCGGACATGGGCCGTTTCCCTGAGGGAAGCCATGGCCGCAAGGCCGTGCGGTCGGCTTCCCCGTTCCTTGCGCAGAAGGACGGTTTCCGCCTGATCGCCCCGATGATGGCCAAGAAGCAGATGCGGAAGCCCGCGTTCCCGGCACCAGCCCTCCAGCAGCCGGTAGCGGGCCGTGCGATAGGCCTGTTGCCCGGAACCGGAAGCGCCCCCCGCAGGGTGTCGCCCCCCCGCCGGGCGTCGCCAGGTCAGGATGTGATGCGCAATCCCCCGGGCCGCGAGCCAGCGCCCGACGCGGCGCGCCTCGGCACGGCTTTCGGCCCGCAATCGATGATCCACCGTCAGGCCAATCACCCTGCCGCCACGCCGCCGGGCCCAGTCATGAGCCAGCAGGCACAGGGCCATGCTGTCTGCCCCGCCGGACACGGCGACCACAAGCGAGGGAGAAGGCTCGAAGGGACCGAGCCGCGCAAGAGCGAGGGAAAACGCCCCGGCCAGAGAGGGAGGAGACGGGGAGCTCTGTTTCGGGGAAACAGGGGCGTTTTCAAGACCCCGGCCCGTCACGGTCGGAACGGGCCGATCCTGCGGCAGCATCAGGGGCAGCGGAGCGCCTGTCGCTGGCGGTCGGCTACATCACGAATCCCGACCCGGACATCGGGAAATTCGCTCCGCAGCCTGTCCAGCGTTGCGCAGGCCTGTTCAGGGCGGGAGAGTTCCCGAAGGGACATGGCGAGCTTCAACAGGTTGTCGGGGCTCTTGTCGCTGTCGGGGAAGCGCTGATAACCCTCGGCGAAGGCCCTTGCCGCAGCTTCGAAATCACGGCGCACATAGAAGGTTTCTCCGAGCCAGTACTGGGCATTCCCGGCCAGGGCATGATCGCCATGAGCCTCGAGAAAGGCCCGGAACGCCTGTTCGGCCCCGGCAAAATCGGCCAGGGCCAGAAGCCCCGTAGCGTGATCGTACCGTTCTTTCGGTGTTCCCGGAGGAAGCGCCGCCACCGATTCGGCCCCAGGTTCGGCACCATGTTCCCTTGCCGTTCCGGGGCTTGTTCCGACCGGGCCTGTCTCCGCAGGCCGGGGCTGTTCCAGCCGTTGCAGATCCCTTGGCGAGATGGTCCCGAGAACCCCCTCTCCCGGGGCGGCGGAGTCCAACCCCGCCCCGGGCGGGGGGGCAGCGGATGGTGAGCGCACGCCTGCCATCGGACCATCCTGCCCGGGCACGGGCCCGACAGGCCGGGATTCCAGTTGTGTCAGGCGAAAATCGATATCGGCCACCAGCCGGTCGAGCCGATCGCCGATCCGGGAAATGGCATGATCGAGTTCCTCCTGACGACCGGTGATCAGCCGCACCTGAAGGTCGAGATCATCCATCCGGGAGTGCATGATCGCGGTGAGATTGCGATCGACATCCGCGCCCGAGGCCGCACCGACAGCCGGTGCGGCCGCGGCACCCGCCACCGGACCACCCGGGGCGGTGGCGGCGGGCCCACGCGTCGGCGGGGACGCCTGCCCGCGATAGACATGACTTTGCAGGGTATCCAGTTCGCGCTGCAGGCGCTCGACCCGGTTGATCAGCGCCTGAAGCTCGGCACCGGATGCCGACTGTGCCACGGCCGGCCCTGCGGGAAAGGCAAGGGAAAGCAGGGCGACAAGACCAAGCATCGGGGCGAGAACGAAGAGATATCCCAGAAAGGTGGCAAGGGCCACCCCGTTCCCGGATCGAATGGCCGGGAAGAGCCCCGGACAGGCTGCGCGTCTTGGATCAGAACCGGCATCCATCATCGGCGGAGCGTGCCATCGCATCTGGACAAAAATAAGGCGCCTGCCAGTCCCACGGCCTGAACGGGGCCGGCGTGGCAGGCGTTTCGAGGGAAGGCGGATGCGTCCCGACCCCGTCTTTCAGGGTCGGGACGCCGCAGGTACGCGACGATTCGTGACGGCCTCAGGTGCCGGGAACGCGGGGCACGGACACCGCACGGCGGTTCTGCGCCCACGCAGCCTCGTTGGAACCGGCGACGGCAGGCCGCTCCTTGCCGTAGGAAATGGTGGTGATGCGGTTGGGATCGACACCGAGCGCCACCAGATAGTTCCTGGCGGAGTTGGCGCGCCTCTCCCCAAGGGCAAGGTTGTATTCGCGCGTGCCGCGTTCGTCGGCATGACCCTCGATGGTGATGGTCACCTGCCTATGGCGCTGCAGCCATGCGGCCTGGCGCTGGAGCACCTCACGCGCATCGGGACGGATGTTGTACTTGTCGAAATCGAAGAAGACCCGATCGCCGACGCTGACCACGAAATCCTCGACCGATCCCGCGACAGGGCCGGGGATGGGCTGCGCCGTGGCTGCGACCGGCGCCCGATCCTGGGCGGCAGCCCCCGTATCGGCCGCGGTATCGGTGCGATCCGAGGCGGTTTCACACGCCGCGAGCAGAACAAGTGCTGCAAGGACGCTCACAAATCGAAGTGCCATAATCCTGCTTCCCCTCAAAAGGGCGGTCCACCATCGGCCTGCCCCGGTTCCAGTTCCATGCCAGCGTCAGATGCCCGCCGGTGCGCCTGCGCCTCTGCCACGATCACCCACAACTGTTAAACAGCGGTAAAGGGCACATTGCATCATGGTTAACATGTCCTTGGATTGTACACGAACACCCCCGGCTTTGACAACAACAGAGCCAGAGTTTCCGCCGGATTCCTTATAAAACATGCAACAAAATCAAACATTCAGACCAAAGCGGTTTCCTGGAAATGTCGAGGAAACGTCACGCTTTTCCGGCTGCTGCGCCCCCCTGGGCCGGGGGCCGATTACGGCAGAAGCGGCGACCAGGCGGGATCGGAAGCATCGGTGGGCACCACGATTTCTCTTTCGTTGTGGCCGGTGATGTCGATGGAATAGAGTTTGGACGTCGCCCCGCGCCCCTGTTCATCGGCGGGAGTCTGGCGGAAGAACATCAGCACCCGGCCGTTGGGGGCCCAGGTCGGGCCCTCGACAAGGAAGCTTTCCGTCAACAGTCTTTCGCCGGACCCATCCGGTTGCATGACGCCGATGAAGAACCGCCCCTGAAGCAGCTTGGTGAAGGCGATGAGATCCCCACGCGGCGACCAGACCGGCGTTGCGTAACGGCCCCGGCCGAAGCTGATCCTGCGCACATTGCTGCCATCGGCATCCATCACATAGATCTGCTGCGTGCCACCGCGATCGGATTCGAAGGTGATCCTGCGGCCATCCGGAGACATGGAGGGCGAGGTATCGATTCCGGGATGGTTGGTCAGGCGCTGCACCCTGCGGCTGCGAAGATCCATCATGTAGATGTCGGAATTGCCATCCTGGGCCAGAGACATGATGATCGCATTGCCATCGGGAGAAAATCGCGGGGCAAAGGTCATGCCCGGGAAATCGCCCACCACTTCCTGTCGGCCGGTGTCGATGTTCAGGAGAAAGACTCGCGGCCGATCCCGGAAATAGGAAAGATAGGTGATTTCCTGCGCCGTCGGCGAGAAGCGCGGTGTCAGCACCAGATGGCTGCCATCGGTCAGGAAGCGCAGATTGTGGCCATCCTGATCCATGATGGCGAGCCGCTTGACACGGGAAATGCGCGGCCCTGTCTCGGACACGAACACGACCCTGGTGTCGAAATAGCCATCTTCGCCGGTGATACGCTTGAAGATCGCATCGGAAATGATGTGGGCCACCCGCCGCCAGTTGTCCGGCGTGGTGGAATAGACCAGCCCCAGAATCTGCTGTTCCGCGAACACATCCCAGAGCCGGAATTCAAGCCGCAGGCGGCCATCGGCTTCCAGCACCGCCCGGCCGCTGACAAGGGCCTGGGCATCGATCAGGCGCCAGTCTCCGAAACGCGGCTGCAACTGAAGGGATTCAGGTGTCTGGATGAAGGCCCGGGGATCGATCGCCCGGAACAGCCCCGAGCGCTCCAGATTGGCCGTGACCACATCGGCCACACTCGCGCCCAGCCGCTGCGCCTCCGTGCCGTCCCCGACAAAGGGCGTGATCGCAACGGGCATGGGATCCGCCGTGCCACGGGTGATGTCGATCCGCAACTCGGCCCGGACGGGCGAGGCGATAACCAGCGCCATGAGCACAATCAGGCCAATGACGGCGGCAAGCCCCCAGCCTTCCCGAACGGAAAGGAAACAGGGGCGCAACACGGACAGAGAGCGGGGTGATCCTGGCATGATGGGGCCTTTATGTGCGATCTGTGGCGGAATTATGACCCCGCCGCGTGTCGTGGATTGAAATCGAGGGTGATGACGCGGAACAGATCATATCTCTGGGGCGGGATCGGCAGGGGCTGGCATCTCGGGTTGAGCACCGCTCGCATCGCCGATTCGGCCGCCGCCCTGAAGAACGGATCATTCAGCCCTTCCCTGCTGAGGAGCCGCGCGTCGGAAACCGTGCCATCCTGATTCACCGTGATCCGTATCGACACGGTCAGATCGGCAGCATCGCGGGCCCCGACCGGAACGATCCAGCAGCGTTCGATCTGACGGCGGATGGCATCGCGTTCGCTCATCGTCGCCTGGGCATCAAGAGGCGCCCGCTGCACCGGAGACCGTTCCGCCACCGGTGGCGGCGGAACGGCCGGGGCCGGGCGGGCGGCGGGCGGCGGGGTTCTGGGGGTCACATCGCGCAGCAGCGATTCCACAAAGTCCTCGCGCGTGGGTTGCGGCCGGCGCTGCGGGCGCACGGCG
>JBJHAU010000093.1:0-8237 GCA_050480665.1 Alphaproteobacteria bacterium
ATACCGTCATTGCGCATCCCGACGGACGGCTGATTCTCAATGCCGGTGCCCCGCCGACCCTGGCCACCGCAGGTTCGGGCGATGTTCTGGCCGGAATGATCGCCGGCCTGCTGGCCCAGGGGGTGGCGGCCCTTGAGGCCGGCGCCATCGCCGCCTGGTGCCATGGCGAGGCGGCCCGTGCCTTCGGGCCCGGGCTGATCGCCGAAGATCTTCCGGATCGGCTGCCGCAGGTTCTCGCCCGGCTCGAGCGCCTGGCGCACACCAATCCATTTCATAAAAACATATCTAAAAGTTACTGAAAAATAGAGATGATTCAGCTTTTCCTTAACCTCCTGTTAAGCCCCGATGGCCAAGCTTTCCCTCATTGGGCGGACAAGGTTTGGCGGCCCTCACGATCTCGGTGATGACACCGACAACAGCGATGGGATCAGGGTGATGGACTGGGGCAGGTTTTTCGGCAGGCAATCCCCCCGTGAAGAGATTCGCCCGGGCAGCGTGTATCGGCGAATCTGGCCCGACAAGACCGTGGAGACGGCCACCGTGGTGGCCGTGCGCGAGGATTGTTTCGGCATTCCCCATGTGCGCTATCGGCTGTGCTTCGGCCTTTCGGGAAGCAGAAGCTACAACGAGGGCACGCGGGTGCTGTCGCTTGCCTCCTTTTCCGAGAGCTATCGCCGGGTGGCCCAGGGGGGGCAGGCCCCCAAGGTCGGGGCGGCCCATGCCACCGCCGATCGTCTGGCTTCCTGAGCGTTCCGCCATCCTGCACGGGCCTTCGCGACGGCCCCCCGTGCGAGGGCCTTTTGACACCGCGTGACGCCGCCCCTCATGGCCCCCTTGTCCCCCCTTCCATGAATGCACTATAACCGGCGCCTTGCCTGTGGGTGTCATGCTGCGGGCGTGGCGGAACTGGTAGACGCGCCAGGTTTAGGTCCTGGTGATGCAAGTCGTGGGGGTTCGAGTCCCTCCGCCCGCACCAGGGGGCATGGGCGTTCCGGGTCGGGGGCCTGCTCCGGGGCTATGCCTTGCGTCATCGAACCTGAATCAAGGGGAACGTGACTCAAGGGGAACATGACTCATGGGGGCGTACCTTCAGTCCCCGCGAGACTCCTTCAGCGGATCCGCCGCGAAACCGAAGGGCAGGGCCGTCTGCAGCCGACTGCACAAGCCGACTGTTACGAAGGCCGCCAATGCTGTAGAACACAGGCCAGAGTCGAGAGCGACAAACGAAAGAGCACCGTTACATGCAGGTCGAAGAGACAAAAGCCGAAGGGCTGATCCGAGAATTTTCCGTCACCGTCGCGGCCACCGACATCGAGACCAGGGTTCAGGATCGGCTGGCCGAGGTTGGCAAGACCGTGAAGATGCCAGGCTTCCGACCGGGCAAGGTTCCCCCTTCGCTGCTGCGCAAGCGCTTCGGTCCCCAGATCATCGGCGAGGTTCTGGAGCAGGCGATCTCGTCTTCCACCGAGGAGGCCCTGAAGGAACGTGCCCTGCGCCCGGCCCTTCAGCCGCGGGTGCGGATCGATTCCTTCGATGAGGGCAAGGATCTCTGTTTCACCATTGCCGTGGAGTTGATGCCGGAAATCGCACCTGTCGATTTTGCCGGGATCACCATCGAACGGCCCGTTGTCGATGTGACCGATGCGATGGTGACCGAGGCTCTTCAGCGGATCGCCGACCAGCGCAAGGTTTATGAAAAGGTGGATGAAGATCGTCCGGCCACGCGTGAGGATGCGGTGCTGGTGGACTTCACCGGACGGGTCGGCGGCGAGGCCTTCCCCGGAGGCACCGCCAAGGATTACGAGTTGCAGCTCGATTCCGAGGGGTTCATTCCGGGTTTCCTCGAACAGCTTCAGGGGCTCAAGGCAGGCGAGACGCGGACCATCGCCGTCACCTTCCCCGAGGATTACGGTGCGAAGGATCTTGCCGGCAAGGCGGCCGAGTTCGAGGTGGTGGTGAAGGAACTGCGCGCCCGCAAGCTGGTGGAGGTTACCGAGGATCTGGCCAAGGCAGCCGGTCTTGAATCTCTGGATGCCATGAAGCAGGCCGTGCATGACCGGCTGTCTTCCGAGTATCAGTCGATCGCCCGTATGCAGGTCAAGCGGGCCCTGCTCGATGCCCTGGCCGGGCGGGTGGATTTTGACCCGCCGCCTTCCCTGGTCGAGAGCGAGTTCAGGCAGATCTGGTCCAGCCTGACCGGCGTGCCGGTGCCGTCGGACGAGGATGATCACGGGCATGACCACGATCATGACCATGACCATGACCACGATCACGGCCACGATCACGATCATGAGGATGGGGCCGAGCAGCCTCGCCCTGATCCTGCCGCCCAGGCCCGGTTCCGGGCCATGCTCGAAGAGACCGGGAAGAGCGAGGATGATCTGAAGGAGGAATACCGGACGATCGCCGAACGGCGGGTCAAGCTCGGGATCCTGCTGTCCGAGACCGGACGGGAAAACAACATCACCGTCGGCGATGATGAGGTGAACCGCGCCCTGGCCAACGAGGCGCGACGGTTCCCCGGCCAGGAACGCCAGGTTGTCGAATACTATCAGAAGAACAGGGCGGCGCTGGAGCAGCTGCGCGCCCCGCTGTTCGAAGACAAGGTTGTCGATTTCATCCTTGAACTGGCTCATGTGAACGATCGCAGCGTCACGGCAGAGGAGTTGATGGCGGCCGCCCAGAAAGAGTCCGAAGATGAGTCCGGGGATGATTCCGATGAATCGTCCGGGAAGACCGCCACCGGCACCGACGGCAAATCGGGCAAGAAAACGGCGAAGGCCAAGGCCCGGTCCGGGGCTTCGGCTGCGGCCCCTGCCGCCGAAAAAGGCAAATCGACCAGGACCAAGGCGACCCGCCCACGGGACTCCGCCAGCGGTTCCGGGGGCAAGGGCGAGTCTTCGCCCGATGGCAAGGCCTGACCAGCTCTCTTCACCGCGCCGCCCGCCGGCGGGGCTTGTGGAGCATGGTTCAGGCCGGGGGATCGTGGCGCCGGACGGGTCCTGGGTGGTGCGTCGGGCAGGGGGAAGGATATCCATGGCGGCTTCGGCTCTGTCCGCAGTCGCCCCGAACGAGGTGTGAGCAATGACAGGTGATCACGACCCGATGATGCAGACGCTGGTTCCCATGGTCGTGGAACAGACCAATCGCGGCGAAAGGGCCTACGACATCTATTCCCGCCTTCTGAAGGAGCGGATCATCTTTCTTGTCGGCCCGATCAACGACGCCGTGGCCAGTCTGGTCTCGGCCCAGTTGCTGTTTCTGGAGTCGGAGAATCCAACCAAGGATATCTCCATTTACATCAATTCTCCGGGAGGAATCGTCACCTCCGGGCTCGCCATCTACGACACCATGCGCTATGTGCGCCCCGATATCGCGACCGTCTGCATCGGCCAGGCGGCTTCGATGGGCTCGTTCCTTCTGGCGGCCGGCGCCAAGGGCAAGCGCTATACCCTGCCCAATTCCCGGATCATGGTGCATCAGCCTTCCGGGGGATTTCAGGGGCAGGCGACGGATATCGAAATCCATGCCCGCGAAATTCTGGCGCTTCGCGAAAGGCTCAACGCCATCTACAGCCAGCATACCGGGCAGACGATCGAGACGGTGGCCCAGGCCCTCGAACGGGATCGCTTCATGACCGCCGAGGAAGCCAAAACCTTCGGGCTGGTGGATGAGGTTGTCACATCCCGTCCCGATCCGGCCGCCACCGGCACCCAGGGCGAGGGCGAGACTCCCTCGCGCTGAGGTTGCGGTTCCGTCTTAACCCCTTGTTGGGATGAATCCGCCATCATCGCGGACAGGCTACGGTTCCGCCGGGCACGGGCCGCGGGCATCAGGATATGGTGTCTTCTGGTGTCTGCGGCGGTTCCCATTGCACAATGCCTTGCGAGGCATTAGATTCCTGTCGTTGGACAGGCATCCTGCACGATGTCGGTGCCCTGGCCGTGGTGTTTTCCTGGTACCAAGGTGTTTCCTGGCACCAAGGTGTTTCCTGGCAATGGAGTTTCCATGACGAAGTCCGGCAACGGTGATTCCCGCAGTACTCTCTATTGCTCGTTTTGCGGCAAGAGCCAGCACGAGGTGCGCAAGCTGATTGCCGGCCCGACCGTGTTCATCTGCGATGAATGCGTCGAGTTGTGCATGGACATCATTCGCGAGGAGCACAAGACCTCGCTTGTCCGTTCCCAGGACGGTGTGCCTTCGCCCCGTGAAATCGCCAAGGTTCTGGACGATTACGTGATCGGGCAGAATCACGCCAAGCGTGTTCTTTCGGTCGCGGTGCACAACCATTACAAGCGCCTTGCCCACAGCGCCAAATCGAATGATGTGGAACTTGCCAAGTCCAACATCCTTCTCATCGGCCCTACAGGTTGCGGCAAGACGCTGCTCGCCCAGACACTCGCGCGCATTCTCGATGTGCCCTTCACCATGGCCGATGCCACCACGCTGACCGAGGCGGGTTATGTCGGCGAGGATGTCGAGAACATCATCCTGAAGCTTCTTCAGGCGGCCGACTACAATGTCGAGCGTGCCCAGCGCGGCATCGTCTATATCGACGAGGTGGACAAGATCAGCCGGAAATCGGACAACCCCTCGATCACCCGCGACGTTTCCGGCGAGGGGGTGCAGCAGGCCCTGCTGAAGATCATGGAAGGCACGGTCGCCTCGGTGCCACCCCAGGGCGGGCGCAAGCATCCGCAGCAGGAGTTCCTTCAGGTCGACACCACCAACATCCTGTTCATCTGCGGCGGTGCCTTCGCCGGGCTGGACCGGATCATCTCGGCCCGGGGCAAGACCACCTCGATCGGCTTCGGCGCCGATGTTTCCGCGCCCGAGGATCGCAAGACCGGTGAAATCCTTCGCGATGTGGAACCCGAGGATCTTCTGAAGTTCGGCCTGATTCCCGAATTTGTCGGCCGCCTTCCGGTGGTGGCGACCCTGTCGGATCTGGATGAGGCTTCACTGGTCCAGATCCTCACCGAGCCCAAGAACGCTCTCGTCAAGCAGTATCAGAAGCTGTTCGACATGGAAAATGTGGGTCTTGAATTTTCCGACGACGCCCTGCGTGCGATTGCCCAGAAGGCGATCCTGCGCAAGACAGGGGCCCGCGGCCTGCGCTCCATCATGGAAGCGATCCTGCTTGAACCGATGTTCGAATTGCCCGGACTTGAGGGGGTGGAGGAGATCGTCGTCAATCGCGAGGTCGTCGAGGGTCGTTCCAAGCCCCTCTACATCTATGCCGACCGCCGCGAGGATCTTGGCTCCACCAGCGCCTGATCGGGCCGGGATCCTGTCCCCGTCCCCGTGCCTCTGATCCGTTTTCCGATCCCCTTGGCATGCCCCTTGGTGTGCCCCTGATCCTCGGGGGATCGCGCGATGCCGTCTTTGGACCGGCCGCCGCCTTCCCGTGGTGTCTTCGCGAGGCCCTTGGTCCAGCCCCTTGTCAGTCCCTTGCCGAGTGTGTGCGGGGCCTGTCCCGTTCTTCTCCCTTCCGGTAGCCCGGTATCCCCTTGAGGAATCCCTTCAGCCTTCCCGAGAGCCTTTCGGAGTCCTTGAATTCCAGAGTCCTTGAATTCTCGTGCGGATTCGCCACATCCCTGACAGGGCGTTGCCCGGGTCCCGTCCCCGGGGGCCCTCCGCCGGGTTGACAGGCTCTTGCGGCCCGGCGCAAGCTTTCCGAAGCGCATTTCTTCACCAGACGATTCGAGGTTTGATGACACCACCATGAGCGATCTTCAAAAAACGGTGCCTTACCCGGTTCTTCCGCTTCGCGATATCGTGGTCTTCCCCCACATGATCGTGCCTCTTTTCGTCGGCCGCGAAAAATCCGTGCGCGCCCTGGAAAGCGTGATGAAGGACGACAAGCAGATTCTGCTGGTCGCCCAGAAGGATGCCTCACTCGACGATCCCTCGCCCGATGATATCTATCGGGTGGGCACGGTGGGCACGGTGCTGCAACTGCTCAAGCTTCCCGACGGGACCGTCAAGGTTCTGGTCGAGGGCGGCGGGCGGGCGCGCATCGCCGGCTTCTCGGACAAGGACACCTATTTCGAGGCCAGTGCCGAAGCCCTGCCCGAGGTGCATGGGGAACAGCGGGAGATGGAAGCTCTGGGCCGTTCGGTGATCGGCCAGTTCGAGCAGTATATCAAGCTGAACAAGAAGATTCCGCCCGAGGTTGTCGTCTCCCTCAACCAGATCGAGGATCCCGGCAAGCTGGCCGATACCGTGGCTTCGCATCTTGCCCTCAAGATTGCCGAGAAGCAGGAAATCCTTGAAATCGATTCCGTCGTTGCCAGGCTGGAAAAGGTTCTGGCCTGCATGGAATCCGAGATCGGCGTCCTTCAGGTGGAGCGCCGGATTCGTAGCCGCGTCAAGCGGCAGATGGAAAAGACCCAGCGCGAGTACTACCTGAACGAGCAGATGAAGGCCATTCAGAAGGAGCTGGGCGAGGGCGAGGACGGCAAGGATGAGGTGGGCGAGCTTGAGGAAAAGATCCGCAAGACCCGGCTGAGCAAGGATGCCCGTGAAAAGGCTCTGGCCGAGGTCAAGAAGCTGCGCTCCATGGGCCCCATGTCGGCCGAAGCCACGGTGGTGCGGAACTATCTGGACTGGCTTCTCGGCATTCCCTGGAAGAAGTACTCCCGCATCCGCAATGACATCGTTCATGCCGAGGAAACCCTCGATACCGACCATTATGGCCTTGAAAAGGTGAAGGAGCGGATTCTCGAATATCTGGCCGTGCAGCAACGTGTGCGCAAGCTGAAGGGGCCGATTCTCTGCCTGGTCGGCCCTCCGGGTGTCGGCAAGACCTCGCTTGGCAAGTCGATTGCCAGGGCCACGGGGCGCAATTTCGTGCGCATGTCGCTGGGCGGCGTGCGCGACGAGGCCGAGATTCGCGGCCATCGCCGCACCTATATCGGCTCCATGCCGGGCCGCGTGGTGCAGGGCATGCGCAAGGCGAAGTCCTCCAACCCTCTGTTCCTTCTCGACGAGATCGACAAGCTGGGGGCGGATTTCAGGGGCGATCCCTCTTCGGCTCTCCTTGAGGTTCTCGATCCTGAACAGAATGCCACCTTCAACGATCACTATCTGGAGGTGGATTACGACCTGTCGGATGTGATGTTCATCACCACGGCCAACACCTTGCGGATGCCGCAGCCGCTGATGGATCGGATGGAGATCATCCGGATTCCCGGATACACCGAGGATGAAAAGGTCGAGATCGCCCGTCGCCACCTGATCCCGAAACTGACCAAGGCCCACGGCCTGAAGGATGAGGAGTGGTCGATCTCCGGCGAAGCCCTGCTTGATCTCGTGCGCTATTACACGCGTGAGGCCGGGGTGCGGAACCTGGAAAGGGAACTCGCCGGGCTTCAGCGCAAGGCGGTCAAGGATCTGGTCTCCGGAAAGGCGAGTGCCATCAAGGTCACCCGCAAGAACCTGAAGACCTATGCCGGGGTGCCCCGTTATCGCTTCGGAGAAGCCGAGACCGAGGATCTTGTCGGCATGACCACGGGCCTCGCCTGGACCGAGGTGGGCGGCGAACTTCTGTCGATCGAGGCGGTGGTGCTGCCCGGCAAGGGGCGGATGAAACACACCGGGAAGCTTGGCGATGTGATGCAGGAATCGGTCCAGGCGGCTCATTCCTATGTCCGGTCGAGGGCGGTATCCTTCGGCATAAGGCCGCCCGTCTTCGAAAGCCGGGATATCCATGTTCATGTGCCTGAAGGCGCCACGCCCAAGGATGGCCCCTCCGCCGGTGTCGCAATGGTCACGTCGATCGTCTCGGTCCTGACCGGAAACCCGGTGCGCCGCGATGTGGCGATGACCGGCGAAATCAGCCTGCGCGGGCGGGTCTTGCCGATCGGCGGGTTGAAGGAGAAGCTTCTGGCGGCCCTTCGCGGAGGAATCAGGACGGTGCTGATCCCGCGGGACAACCAGAAGGATCTTGCCGATCTGCCCGACAATGTGCGCCGTGGGCTGGAAATCGTTCCGGTCTCGAGCCTCGAGGAGGTTCTTCAACGCGCCCTTCTGCGGCCCCTCACTCCGATCGAATGGTCGGAACCGGATCAGGTGGAGGCCGTGGCTTCCAAATCCAAGGATGGCGAGCACGGGGATGTGCTGACCCATTGATGCGCTTCCGGCCGAGGGCCCATGGGGAGATGGGCGCCTCGGCCAAAGCCGCTGGGGATCGCGGCCCGGATTGCGGTCCGGATCAGCGGGGGATGGGTCGCGAT
>JBJHAU010000094.1:0-8133 GCA_050480665.1 Alphaproteobacteria bacterium
GGTCATCCCTTCTGAATCCCTCCTGGTAGGGGCCCAGACTCCCCTGCCGGGGTAAAGGCCGGGTAAATGACGAAGGGTCAATGACGAAGGGTCAATGATGAAGGGCTAGAAGGCAGAGGGGGCCTACCACCCCTGGCTCGGGGCAGCACGCATCCATGGTGGATCCAGGCGCCGGATGGCTTCGCCGATCGGGCAGTCCGGATCATGAGCCCCCGGCAGGTAACCCGTGGACATCAGGAACTCGTTGACGACCTCCGGCCCCATGAAAACAAAGGTTTGCCGCATCAACCGCACCCAATCCTTCAGCGGTCGCGGATGACCGGCATCGAGCCAGGCCCGGAAACTGCCATGTGATCGTTGCAGGGAACACACCCGCCGTGCGTTCTCGATCACCGCGTCGATCTTGCGCCGGTTGCGGATGATGGACGCATCCTGCAAAAGCCGTTGCCTGTCGGCCTCGCCGAAACGGGCAACCTTCTCGGGCTCGAAACCGGCAAAGGCGGCATTCAGACCCTTGCGTTTGTTGAGCACCAGCAGCCAGGACAGACCCGCCTGGTTGATTTCCAGCGACAGGCGTTCGAACAGGAGACGATCGTCGAAGACCGGGCGGCCATATTCAAGATCGTGATGCGGGCCATGAACCGGATGCCCCAGGGACAGCTGGCAATAGCTCATCGCTTCAGGATTCCCGCGCCGCTTCGGGAGGCCCCTTGAGTTCCACCCGATTGCCGTCAGGATCGCTGAAATACAGGGTGGGCCCGAATCCTTCCGCCCCATAGGCCCGGGATGCAGGGCTTGCCTCCAGCCCTTCCCGTTCCAGTGCCGCGCGAAGATCGTCCTCGCGGAACGGGTCGATCCGCAGGCAGTAATGTTCGAGATTGTTGCCCCGTTCCCCCTCGGGGCGCGGCACGATGTCGATCAGCGATTCACCGGCCCGAAGCTGGATGAGGCCGATGGATCCGACCCGGCGTTCGATGGCGAGCCCCAGAAGGCGACCGTAGAATGCCGCAAGACGCGCAGGCTCCGGGCTTCTCAGAACCAGATGATCGATCCTGAGCACCGTGAAGGGGAATGTCATGACTGGGAACGCCTGAATGACGGTTCAACGCAAGGAAAACAGCCCCGAGGTGATCACCAGATAGAGGATGATCCAGATCACCACGGAAAGCAGGGTGGTCGCCCCGACCTTGAGCCAGAGGCGCGGCCTTGCCGGCGCGCTTTCGGCATGGCCGGCTTCCACCTGTTCCTCGGGCTGATTGCCCCAGGGAAGCATGGTGAACAGGACCATCCACCAGACCACCAGATAGAGCATGATCCCCGTAAAGAGTGTCATCCGCTGTCCTTTCCCGTGTCTGGAACGTTTTCCGTGTCTGGAACGTTTCCTGAAGAAGCGTTTCCCCTATGCGGGTCAACCGGCATCAACCCTGCTCAGATGAATGGTGGTCACCGGACGCTTTCCCGTTTCCCGGTTCACGACCCGGCGCACGCCAAGCCTGAGACGGTGCCTGAGGGCCTCGTCATCGCCCTCCGTGCCGTCTTCGGCCTTTTCAAGATCGTTCATCACCTCACGAACCACCTGATCGGCGAGGGTAGCATGTTCGGCCGCATCGATCACGCCGTGAAAATGCACCGCGGGTGGCGCCAGAAGGCGACCGGAACGATCGAGCACCACCGAAAGGGAAACGGTTCCCGCATGGGTCAACTGTCGTCGATCCTTCACCGCGGAAGACTCCAGGGAAACCAGCCGGTTGCCATCGACCCCAAGTCGTCCGTGGATCACCGTCCCGACGATGTCCGGCGCCCCGGGCGCAAGCCGGAGCGCTTCGCCATTGGTCACCACCGGGGCCGCCTTGATCCCGAGGCTGCGGGCGTAATCTGCATGGGCGATCAGATGACGGGCCTCGCCATGCATCGGCACGAGGATCTCAGGCCGGACCCATTCATACATCCGCGCCAGCTCTTCTTGGGCCGGATGGCCGGAAACATGTAGATCCGGAACCTCCTTTTCCGTCACGATCACGACCCCCAGCCGGGCCAGCCGATCCTGCATGGCATAGATCGCCCGCTCATTGCCCGGAATCCGGCGCGACGAAAACAGGACGCTGTCGCCCTTTTCCAGCACCAGACGCGGATGATCGCCACGGGAAACCCTCTCCAGGGCCGAGCCGCGTTCTCCCTGGCTTCCGGTGCAGATCAGGCACAGGCGTTCCGGCGGCAGATAGCCGGCATCATATTCGGTCAGGAATCGCGGGGTCTCCGATAACAGGCCGCAGTCACGCGCCAGTTCGGTCAGCGTCCAGAGCGAACGCCCGGCAAGGGCCACCTCGCGCCCGGCCCTGGCCGCCGCATGAGCAATGGATTCGACCCTGGCGATGTTGGAAGCAAAACAGGTGACCACCACCCTGCCGTGATGACGGCCCATCTCGGCCACCAGAGCCTCGCGAACCGTGGCTTCGGAACCGCTGCTGCCGGGAACGAACACATTGGTGGAATCACACACCAGGGCAAGAACACCGGCGTCGCCGAAGGCACGGAGCCGAAGCTCTTCGGTTTCAGGGCCGATCAGAGGGTGCGGATCGAGCTTCCAGTCGCCGCTATGCACGACAAGGCCATGGGGCGTTTCGATGGCCAGGGCATTGGGTTCCGGCAGCGAATGGGTCACGCTCACAAGGCTGATGGAAAAAGGCCCAAGAACGATCCGCGATCCTGAGGACAGTTCGTGCAGGGGCACGCGATCCTCGAGGCCTCGCTCGCCAAGCTTCCTTCGGACAAGCCCGGCCGTGAAGGGTGTCGCATAGACCGGGCAGCGCATGCGTGGCCAGAGATGGGCAAGGGCCCCCTGGTGATCCTCGTGGGCATGGGTCAGGACCAGCCCGACCAGCGATGGCCCCAGTGTCTCCAGAAAGGCCGGATCGGCCATCAGGACATCGATTCCGGGTATGGTGCCGTCACCGAAGGTGACACCGCATTCCACCGCGAGCCACGCCCCGTCGCAACCGTAGAGATAGAAGTTCATGCCGATCTCGCCGGCCCCCCCGAGAGGAAGGTAGACAAGCCCGCGGCGCGCGGCTTCGAGAACCGCGTCGTGATCTTGCGCCCCCGTCATGAACGGGGCCGGTTGGCCAGATACACGGAAAGAAGGCCGAACAGGGTCAGGTCGGGTTCAATGAAATCGATCACTTCGGAATTCCTGCCAAACAAAGGTGCAAGGCCACCGGTCGCGATGACGGTGACAGGCACGCCCCCCCTCTCCTCCCGGATCCGGTGAACCAGCCCTTCGATCAGCCCAAGATAGCCCCAATAGATGCCCGATTGCATGGCGGAAACCGTGTCCGAGCCGATCACACGGGGTGGTGGCGCCACGGCGATCCGGGGAAGAAGGGCCGCCGCGCGATGCAGGGCATCCAGCGCAAGATTGATTCCCGGGGCGATGACCCCGCCGCAATAGCTGCCCTGTTCATCCACCACATCGAAGGTGGTGGCGGTGCCGAAATCGAGAACGATCAGCGCCCCCGGATAGCGGGCATGCGCCGCAACCGCGTTGACCAGCCGATCCGCGCCGACCTCGCCGGGACTTGCCATGGCAACATGAAGCCCGAGATCGATCCCGGGATCGCCGATGCACAGGGGCCGTATGCCGCTCACCGATTCGGCAAATTGCCTGAGAACCGGTGTCTGGTCGGGCACCACGCTGGCAATGACGACACCATGGATGGGGGTCTCTGCCCCGGGCCGCAGCCCTGCCTTGATCATGGCATCGTCAAGCCCTGCCTTCAGATCGTGATGGCCCAGCCCGGGCCGGGTTTCCATCCGGCAGGTCAGGCGGAACGGCTTCGTGGCGTCGGTGCCGTCATGCAGGCCGAAGACGATGTTGGTGTTTCCGCAATCGATGCAGAGAATCATGAAGAGGGAATCCTTTGCTGGCCATCAAAGAAGACATCGCCGGCCGTCACGGTTTTCATCCGGCCCTGCCCGAGATCAAGGAGAAGGGCGCCTTCGGGATCGAGACCATGAAAGAGACCATCGAACCGTGCGCCCTCGACCTCGACACGGAGCCCCTTTCCCAGACCCACGGCATGGGCAAGCCATTCCTGACGCAGTGCGGAAAATCCGCTTTCAACCAGAGCCCGATAGCGCCGATCAAAGGCCCGGACGAATCCGGCCACGGCCCTGTCCACATCGAGACATCCACCCTCATGCACCACATCGGTCGCCGGGTAGGGTGTGTCGTCGGGATGGGCTACGAGGTTGATACCGACCCCGAGAACAAGGGCCCCACCCTGCCCTGTCGGCCGTTCGATCAGAAGGCCGGAAATCTTTCGTCCCGAAACCAGAACGTCGTTCGGCCATTTCAGGCCGAGGGAAGCCTCGGGAAGGGCCGTCGCCAGAAGGTCGCGGACCGCAAGCGCGGCCGCAAAGGCCATCCCATGGATCGGCAAGTTCTGGCATTCCGGACGCAGGATCATGGAAAGATGAAGATTGCCTTCCGGGCTGTGCCAGGAACGCCCCCGTCTTCCGCGCCCGCGCGTCTGGCTGGCTGCAAGGATCAGGGTGCCATGGGGCGCCCCGCGAGCGGCCCGCGACAGGGCTTCGTCATTGCTGCTTTCAAGGCTCGGAAAGCGATGCAATGTGTAGCCTTCAGGCAGATTCGTCACATCATTCCCCGGCCCGGAACGGACAGCCGCTCGCCTCACCCGCCGACGAGAGACCGCGCCGCATCGGCTGCGGCCTCGACCAGGGGGCTGGGGGCCAGGAAGAACAGCACCACGAACAGGCTGCTCGCGGTGAACACGGCCCCGAGCTCGCGCCCGGGCAGACGATCAAAGGCATCGCCGGGTTCGTCGAAATACATGATCTTGACGATACGCAGATAGTAGAAGGCCGCCACAACGGAGGCGAGAACGCCCAGAACCGCAAGAATGTAAAGCCCGGCCTCGACCGCAGCGAGGAACACGTACAATTTGCCGAAGAACCCGGCAAGCGGCGGGATCCCGGCCAGGGAAAACATCAATACGGCAAGGGCGAGAGCCATCAGGGGACGCTTGCGGGCCAGGCCGGAAAGGTCATCAAGCCCCTCGACCATCCGCCCATGCACCCGCATGGAGAGGATGCAGGCGAAGGTTCCCGCCGTCATGATGACATAGATCAGCAGATACACCAGCACGCCGCGCACCCCCGCCGCGCTGCCGGCCGCAAGACCGACCAGCATGTATCCGACATTGCCGATCGAGGAATAGGCCATCAGCCTCTTGATGTTGGTCTGGGTGATCGCACCATAGGCACCGACCGCCATGGACAGAACCGCGATCAGGATGATCACCTGCTGCCAGTCGGTGGCCATACCCTCGAACGGACCCATCAGGACGCGAACGAACAGGGCAACCGCGGCAACCTTGGGAGCAATGGCGAAGAAGGCCGTGACCGATGTCGGCGCACCTTCATAGACATCGGGCGTCCACATGTGGAACGGGACGGCTGAGACCTTGAAGGCAAGCCCGGCGATCAGGAAGATCAGGCCGACCAGAACGCCGACATGCATCTCGCCCGAGGCAATCGCAAGCGCGATACCGTCGAAGGAGGTGGTTCCCGCAAAGCCATAGATCAGCGAAGCCCCATACAGGAGAATTCCCGAGGCCAGGGCCCCGAGGACAAAATATTTCAGCCCGGCTTCGCTCGACTTCAGGGAATCCCTTCGGATCGCGGCGGTCACGTACAGGGCCAGGGATTGCAGCTCGAGCCCCACATAGAGCGCGATCAGGTCGTTGGCCGAAACCATCATCATCATGCCCAGCGCCGCCAGGAGAAACAGCACCGGATATTCAAAGCGGGCGATCTTCTCGTGCTCGAGATAGGCGAGAGAAAGGACGATGGCGACGGCGGTCGCAAGAAGCAGGATCAGCTTGGTGAATCGGGCGAAGGAATCGGCAAGGAACATGCCACCGAAGGCGCTTTGCGGGCCCGAAGCGCCAGCGATCACCAGCAGGGCGGCCACCAGCATCACCGCAGCCGCAAGCCATCCGATCAGGCGGGTCCGGCCCTCTCCCGCGAAAACCCCGGCCATCAGCAGCGCCATGGCCATCACGGCCACGAAGATTTCCGGCAAGGCGGCGATCATCGCGCCCGGATCCCATTCGGTCATGGCAAAAGTCCCGTAACGGCTGTCGAACCGCCTTCACCGGCGGCCGCCAGAGCAGCCGTGTAGTTCTGGATCAGATTCTCGACACTCGCCTGCATCGGGTCGAGAAAGCTTGAGGGATAGATCCCCATCCACAGCACCACCAGAACCAGCGGAACGAAGATGGCAATCTCCCGGCGATCAAGATCGAGAATGGTCTTCAGCTCTTCCCGGGTGAGCGGTCCGAAGATCACCCGGCGATAGAGCCACAGCATGTAGGCCGCACCGAGGACGATTCCCGTTGCCGCAAGCGCCGTCACGAGGATGCTGACCTGGAACAGCCCGACGAGCACCAGAATCTCGCCGACAAAGCCGCTGGTTCCCGGCAGCCCCACCGAGGCCAGC
The DNA here is from genome assembly GCA_050480665.1 of Alphaproteobacteria bacterium. Lineage (GTDB taxonomy): Bacteria > Pseudomonadota > Alphaproteobacteria > SMXQ01 > SMXQ01 > JBJHAU01. The sequence continues at coordinate 6,521 of JBJHAU010000094.1, forward strand.
ATGAAGACCATGAACACGAAGGCATAAAGCGGCATGCGGTGAACCAGGCCGCCATAGGAGGCAATCTGGCGTGAATGCATCCTGTCGTAGACCACACCGACACAGAGAAACAGCGCGGCGGAAACCACCCCATGGGACAGCATCTGGAAGATCGCGCCTTCGATCCCCTGCTGGTTGAAGGTGAAGATTCCGAGGGTGACAAACCCCATATGGGCGACCGAGGAATAGGCGATCAGCTTCTTCATGTCCTCCTGCGCCAGGGCGACGAGAGAGGTGTAGATCACCGCGACCACCGAAAGCGTGAAGATCAGCGGCATGAAGAATTCCGAGGCCAACGGAAACAGGGGCAGCGAAAAGCGCAGAAAGCCGTAACCGCCCATCTTCAGCAGAACCCCGGCCAGAATGACCGAACCCGCCGTGGGCGCCTCGACATGGGCATCCGGCAGCCAGGTGTGGAATGGCCACATCGGCACCTTGACGGCAAAGGAGGCAAAGAAGGCCAGCCACAGCCAGGTCTGCATGGAGGCCGGAATGCCGATCTGCATCAGCTCGGGGATGTTGGATGTCCCGGCATGGCTGAGGATCGCCACCAGCGCGACCAGCATCAGAACCGAACCGGCCAGGGTATAGAGGAAGAACTTGAAGGCCGAATAGACCCGGCGCGGGCCGCCCCAGATGCCGATGATCAGGAACATCGGGATCAGGACACCTTCGAAGAACAGATAGAACAGCACCAGGTCGAGGGCGCAGAACATCCCGATCATCAGGGTTTCCAGCACCAGGAAGGCGATCATGTATTCCTTCACGCGCTCGGTGATCGCCTGCCAGCTCGCCAGAATGCAGATCGGGGTCAGGAAGGCCGACAGCACGACGAAGAACATCGAGATGCCGTCGACGCCCATATGGTAGGAAATCCCCAGAGACGGAATCCATGCCACCCGTTCCTGGAACTGGAACGCGGCGGTCCCCGGCTCGAAATGGAACCAGACCAGAAGCGCCAGCGCGAAGGTGATCAGCGAGGTCCACAGCGCGACGCCGCGTGCGTTGCGCGCCACCACCGCCTCGTCGCCGCGGATGAGGAAGATGAAGGCGGCGCCCGCGAGCGGCAGGAAGGTCACCAGCGACAGGAGAGGCCAGTCGTTCATGACCCGAAGCCTCCCCGGTAGAGCATGTAGCCGACAAAGGCGACCAGCCCGATCAGCATCGCGAAGGCATAGTGATAGACATAGCCGGATTGCAGCCGGGCGACACGCCGGGCGATCGACAGGGTCGAGGCGGCAATCCCGTTGGGGCCCACACCATCGATCAGGGCTCCATCACCGCCAATCCACAGGGCCCGCCCCATGCGCCGGGCGGGGGCCACGAAGATCCGGTCGTAGAGTTCATCGAAATACCACTTGTTCAGCAGGAACCGGTACGGCCCGTCGGCCGCTGCGGCAAGCCGTGCCGGGATCGCGGGCGTGCGGATGTAGAACCACCAGGCCACCGCGATTCCACCGACGGCAACCGCAACAGGAAGAACCTTCACCCAGAGATCCACATAGGGCGCATCGGCAAGGGCGGTGTGGATCGGCAGGATCAGAATCGAATCTCCCCAGAAGGCATCATGACCG
>JBJHAU010000095.1:0-8116 GCA_050480665.1 Alphaproteobacteria bacterium
GGGATAGATGAAGCCGACAAGGCCGATGAAATAGGGCGGCAGGCTGCCCATCGAGATCAGCACGTCCATGTTGGCCGTGCGGTTGGTGAGCGAGCGCCAGGCCGAACGGTGGGTCGCAAAGCCGCCATAGAGGAACACGACAGGGAGGGCGAGAATGGCGACGATGGCGAGATAACCCGGGATCGGCTGCCAGAACATGTGCGGTGCCATGATCACCATGATCAGGGTTGTGGGCACCACCGCGATCCACAGCCTTTTTTTGGCGGTGGCGAGATAACGTTCCTCGACATCGTCCGCCATCGGAGCTTTCGCAGAGAGGGGGCCTTCCTCGACCGCTTCGACGTCATAGCCTGCGCGCTCGACGGTTCTCTTGACGGCGGCAGCATCGGTCTGCGCCGGATCGAAATCCACGGTGACCCGGTGGGCGCCGATATTGGTTCCGATCTCGGCAATCCCGGGAAGGCGCCGGATCGAATCGGATACCAGCCCCGCGCAATGATCGCTTCCCATGCCAGGCACGGTGAGATGAACCGTATGGGATGATATCCCGTCACGAATCTCCCGGGCTTTGTCGCGTGTCATGTATCATCCTCCATGGTCCTGTTCTGCCGCCGTTCGATGAAAAGAACCCATCCGAAAACGAGCGGACAGGCGATCAGGAATGCGAAGGCGATCAGGGGCCAGAATCCTGTATCGAAGAGCCAGAGGATGACGGTGGCGGCCATCAGCCCCACGAACACGCACACCCAGACAAGGCGGCTTCGCATCGGGGAAAGGCCATGCTTTTGCTGCGGCGGTCTGGTCGTCATGGTTTTTTCCTTCTTCACCCTGATTCATGGGGGATTTCGGGGACTCTTCACGCTGAAGGCGTTCATCCAGAGGCCTTGATGTCATGATCTGGCGGCCGTTTTCCGTGCCGGAATCAGGCGGGGCCCCTTTCGCGCCCCGCCTGAATGGCCGTTGCTATGCGGTGTATTCGACCGTCGTCATCATGCCGCCCGCCATGTGGTAGAGATGGTGGCAGTGCAGCGCCCATTTTCCGGGATGGACGGCATCGAAGGCGATCGTGACGCTTCCTCTGGCCGGAACCAGCACGGTATCGCGCATCGCGCCGGCGAAGCGTTCACCATTGATGGCCACGACCTGGAAATGATGCCCATGCAGATGCATCGGATGCGCCATGGTGGTGTGATCCCGGAAGGTGATTTCGACACGTTCCCCCTCATGCACCGCCAGCGGAGCATGGTCTCCATGCATCGCCCCGTTCAGCATCCAGACATAGCCCGGCGCCTCGGTGATCGTGACGTCATGATGACGATCCGCCTGGCGCGATATCAGGGGATCGGTTGCCCGCAGCCTGCGTTCCAGCGCCAGTCCAACGGCCTCGGCTGCGTTGGAGGCTTCCCCGGAAATCCTCTCGACAGAACCACGCGGCGTTGCCAGAACGATGCCCGTGCGTGCGCGTTCGCCTTCCCGCACGGCGAAGACGGGCCAGGCGCCTTCCCCTTGCGGCAGATCCAGAAGGATGTCGAGCCTCTGCGCGATGGCGAACTCGAAACGTGATCCGGAGACCGGAACGACCGGCATCCCGTCCACCGCAACCAGGCGGCCTTCCAGATTCCCGAGATCCAGCCAGAAATTGGTCGCTGACGCGCCGTTGATCAGGCGCAGGCGAACGCGGCCGCCGCGTTCGACGCGGAACACGTCCGGATCATCCAGCGTCCGATCATTGGCAAGGAAGGCGTCATAATCCACATCGTGCAGATGAACCATGCCCGCCCCCATCCCGCCATGATCCATCCCGCCATGATTCATTCCGCGTGTGGGCATGACGGCATCCATCATGCGACGCAGCAAGCCGGGGCTGTGGTCGGCCGCCCCATGTTCCGCAGCGCCATGCCCGGCTGCCCCATGCCCGGCTGCCCCATGTCCGTCGCGCTGAAGCCCTGCGAGGATTTCTTCCGGGTCACGGAAGGTGAAATCGTGGAACAGGACCACGACATCCTGAAGATCGGCACTGGCTTCGGCCGGGTCGCGGACGATCAGCGGCGCCGCCATCAGGCGTTGCTCCTGAAGCCCATGATGCGAATGCATCCAGTTGGTTCCGGGCCGATCCAGCGGGAAGTCGTAGTCGTAGGCCCCGCCCGGTGCGAGCGGCGGCTGCGAAAGATCAGGCACCCCATCCTGTTGCCAGGGCGGCGTCAGGCCATGCCAGTGGATGAGGGTCTCCTCATCGAGATGATTCTCAAGCCGGACACGGAAGCGCTTCCCCGCTTCGGTGACGAGGCCGTGGGTGCCGTCGGGCCGGGTAAGGCCGAAGACGGTGGCCGGACGTCCCTTGACCTCGATCACCCGGGTATGCGCCCGGATTGTGGTGAATGTGTCGGCCCGGGCAGAACGGGTCGGGATCAGCAGCGATGGAACCTTAGCAAGTGCGGCCGTGGAAGCCGTGGTGGCCAGAAACTGGCGACGAGATAGATGAGACATCTGGAACAGCCCTCTTCGAAACGCGATGGAAAGATCGGGCCAGACGGCCCGATCCCTGTCCCGACACGCCGGAAGCGGCTGTCGGGCTCAAACGTTCGAAGAGGGTTTTGGAGGTCGGAAAAGCGGGATGAGGGTGCCGCCGCTGTTGATGTCGTCAGGTACCATGATCCCGGTGCATGACACGCCCCGCATCATGATCGTCGCCGACGTCAGGACGGGAGTACAGAGCGCACAGCCAGCAGCGGTTGCACACGGCGAAGCGTGAGGCAGGCTGCCATGGTCCGGGCAGCATGGTTCGCCAATGCCGCCGCTTTCGGCGAAAGCGCTTCCTGCCGCCACAACGCCATGCGAATGGGCCATGGCGGCATCCGCCGCGAATGCCGGATGGCCGTGACCGGATACATGAACCTGTCCGGATATCGCGAATGTCAGAACGATCAGGAAAACAAGCCAGCGCCGAACGCCCGGGGACATGGAGCCCGGACCGTTCCGCCGCTGGAATGTTCTGAACCTGTGCATGGGCAACCAATCTGGTCTCAAGTCTACACATGCCGGAAAGGATTATAGGCACGCGAAAGGATCCCATGCAATCACAGTCCCTGCAGCGGGCCCCTGTGTGGGGGGGGCTTCATGGGTCTGTGATGCTCAAAAACGACAGCATTGTGGCGCGCCGTTCTTTTCAGAATTGAGAGAAGTCATTGATGACAGGAAGGGTTTTGCCTCATAGCCTGGGGGCATGTCGAGCGGCCCATGGACAGATGAAGAAAACGACCTGATCGTCGCGGATTATTTCGCGATGCTGGCGGACGACATCGCCCGACGCCCTTACAACAAGACGGAACATCGCCGTGCGCTCTTGCCGTTGCTGAACAGCCGGTCTGAGAGATCGGTCGAGTTCAAGCATCGGAACATCAGCGCCGTGCTGAAGGGGGGCGGCGAGGCATGGATCCCCGGCTACGTGCCCGCTTTCAATTACCAGAAGACGCTGGAGGATGCGGTGGCGCGCTGGCTGGCCGCCAACCCCTCATGGCTGGCCCGTCTGCCGGATTCGCGCCCGGCGCCCGGCCTTCAGGAATCCGCAGCGATCTGGATCGGCCCGCCGCCCACAGTGTCGAACAGACCACCTCCCGAGGAGCTGGAGCAGATGCTGCACATCGCCCGGAAGTTCGATGCACCAGGCCGGGACGAGCGTAACCGCGCCTTGGGCCGCGTTGGCGAGGAACGTGTTCTGGCGCATGAGATGTCCGCGTTGCGCTCGGTTGGGCGGGAGGATCTGGCGAGAAAGGTTCGTTGGGTTTCGGAAGAGGACGGCGATGGTGCGGGCTACGACATCGCGAGTTTCACGCCAGATGGTCAGGCGCGACTGATCGAGGTGAAGACAACGAACGGGTGGGAGCGCACGCCCTTTCACATCACGCATAACGAGCTTGCGGTGGCTGATGAGCGCCGATCCGAATGGTGCCTGTTTCGGCTCTGGAATTTCTCCCGCGAGGCGAAGGCCTTCGAACTGTATCCGCCGCTGAGTGCCCATGTTTCGCTCATGGCGACATCCTTTCAGGCGCGTTTCGACTGAGAGCGCCGTGGTCAGCGATGTTTCGCCATCAGGAGCATTGGAACGGGGCTCGTATCATCCGACCCTGCCCTTTTGCCGCGACGGCCTATGGCTTTCACTTCGCATTTCCGCCATGCCGGGCGGTTCACGTCGCGGCATGGGTGGGGGGCATCTGCAACCGCGGAACGGGACATGGCCGGGGCGATCCCGAAGTCCTTGCGTTCACTGTATGGATTTGCGTTTGCTGTATGGAGTGGAGTAGTACCATTCATGTCATGCATGGAAACATGTCGCCCCCATAAAAAGGCAATCTGATGGAAATCATTCTTGCGCTGGCTGTTGTTCTGGTCCTGATCGTTCTTCTGGGTCTCAAGATCGTGCCGCAATCGGAAAATTTCGTGATCACCCGTCTTGGCGCCTACCACCGCACCCTGGATGCCGGGGTGAGTGTGATCGTTCCTTTCCTCGACCGCGTGCATTCCAGGGTGCCGGTGAACGATCAGGTGCTCAATGACATCGCGCTTGAGGTCGTGTCGGCGGATAACGTGGTGTTCGGCTGTCAGTTGCTGGTGGTGTACCGGATCGAAAATCCCGAAGCGGCCGTGTTTCGGGTCAACAAGATCGATGATCTGGTGATCGGGCTGGTGCAATCCCTGGTGCGGTCCGAACTGGGCAAGGTGGAGCTGGATGCGGTGCAATCGGATCGGGGATCGCTGAATGTGGCCCTTCTGGAAGCCCTTGAAGATGCAGGCAAGACCTATGGCATTCGCATTTCGCGCTCGGAAATCACCGATGTGAAGCTGAACGAGACCACGCAGAAGGCCATGGCCGAGGTGTTGGCAGCCGAACGCGAACGCCGCGCAGCCATTACCCGCGCCGAGGGACAGCGCCGCGCCGCCGAACTGGCCGCTGATGCCGAACTCTACGAGGCACAGCGCCGCGCCGATGCCATCCGCGCCATCGCCCAGGCCAATGCGGAATCCAACCGCGTGATCGCGCAATCGCTCGAGGGTGAAAATGCCCGGGATGCGCTCGTCTTCCAGACCGCACGCATGCAGGTGGAAGCGCTTGAAGGGTTGTCAAAATCCGATAATGCCAAGCTGATCATGCTGCCCGGGGGGCCATCCAATGCCTTCCGCGAAGCCGCTGCAATCCTCAAGGATCTCTAGGCATGGATCTGTTCGCCCTGCCCGGCTGGATCCTCTGGGGGCTGATCGCCGCCGTGCTGCTGGCGGTCGAGATGCTCAGCGCCGCCTATGTTGCCCTGGGCTTTGCCATTGGCGCCGTTGTGGTGGCCCTGATCACCTATTTCGTGCCGGGGATGCATGTTTTCGTGCAGGGTCTGATCTGGGCTGCCACCGGTCTGGCGGTCTGGCTGGCCCTGTCGTATGGCAACAGGCGGCGCCACAGAAAACCCGATATCAACGATTTTGACTCGCGTGATTCCCTGCCCCCCTCGGATCGCAAGCCGCGCACAAAAGACTGACAAGGCGGCCGGCCTCTCCCCTGCGTTCCGGAACCAGCGCCCCGAGACTCTGGACCAGGCCCTTTCCTGCAAGATTGCGCGCCGGTCGCGCGCCAGTCTCCGTAACGTTTGACCGGGCACCATCAATCCCGGCTTCACCTCGCGTCGTAGCGGGCAGTTCACAAGCCCGTCTCCAACCAGAACATTTCAGGGATGAATCGCACCATGACGAGACACGCCAGCAGTTCGGATGAATCGACCTCCGCACTTCTCCGACACCGTCCGTTTCAGCTTATGTTCACGATCCGCTTCACCGCCTTGACAGCGAGCCAGATGCTGTCGGTGGTGGTGGCCTGGCAGCTTTATGACCTGACGGGAAGCGCACTTCACCTCGGCCTCATCGGCCTTGTCCAGTTGGTGCCCTCTCTCGCTCTGACACTGTTTGCGGGGCAGATTGCGGACCGCCACGACCGCCGGCAAATTCTGCGCATCGCGTTCGCTATCGCCGCGCTGGTGCCCCTCGGCTTCGTGGCGCTGGTGAGCCTGCCCGAGCCGCCGCTCGTGATGTTTTATGTGCTCCTTTTCCTGCATGCACTGGCCCGCACCTTTGAATCGCCGTCCCTGCAGGCACTCCTGCCGACCATGGTGCCGAGGCCCCTGGTTTCGCGCGCGATCGCGCTGTCCACCTCGGCGCAGAAGTTCTCGGTCCTGTTCGGCCCATCGCTCGGCGGAGTGATCTATCTCGCCGGGGCCCAGGCCGCCTATCTCGCCGCGTTTGCCCTGCTCGTCATTGCGGCCTGGGCGGCCTTTGCCCTTCAGGAGCCGCAATACGGAGAGCCGAAAACCAAAGATGCGTCGCTTGGCACAGTGGGGGAGGGCCTGAGGTTCATCTGGAACCGTCCGGTCCTTCTCGGACTCATGTCCCTCGACCTGCTCTCTGTGCTGGCGGGCGGCGTGACTGCGCTGCTGCCGATCTTTGCCAAGGACATTCTGGGGGTGGGGCCGGTGGGGCTGGGTATCCTCAAGGCGGCGCCCGCCGTGGGCGCGCTGCTCATGGGGGTTGTGCTGACCCGCCATCCGATCACGCGCGCTGCGGGTCGTCTGGTCTTTGTCGGCATTGCCTTCTACGGCATCTCGACTGTGGCGTTCGGCCTCTCCGAGACCATGATCCTCTCGGTGATTGCAATGCTGGGCATCGGGGCGGGCGACATGTTGGGGCAAGTGCTGAGGCAGACCATCATTCAACTCCGTATCCCCGACACCATGCGCGGTCGGGTGGCCGCCGTAAGCGGACTGTCGGTCAATATCGGCGGGCAATTCGGCCAGTTCCGGGCCGGTGCGATGGCCGCCATGGTGGGAGCGGTGCCGGCCGTGCTGATCGGCGGCGTGGTTGTTCTTGGGGTTGTGGGCGTCTGGATGTGGCGCTTCCCGGACCTGCGCCGCATCGAGAAGCCGGAGCCGGAGCCGGACCCGGAGGCGCTGAACCCCCAACCGGGGCAGGCGGGACGCAGCGGGATGGTGACCTGAACGTGTACACTCGGGCATTCCATTCGATCACCGGGGGACAAGCCATGCTGAAATTCTATCACGCACCGCTTTCACGCTCGATCCGGGTGCATTGGTTGCTGCATGAACTGGGTGTGGCGTTTGAAATGTGCCGTGTGGAAATTGCCCGTCCGGATGGACAGGGGAAGCGCGATCCCCGCAACCCGCACCCGGAGGGCAAGGTGCCTGCCCTTGTGGATGGGGACACACTGATCACCGAGACCGCGGCGGTACTTCTTCATCTGACCGATCTGTTTCCTGAACGCCGTCTCGGCATCGCCATCGGAGAACCGGATCGCGGAGCCTATCTGACCTGGCTTTTCTGGTATTGCGGTGTGGTCGAACCCGTCTATCTCGCCGAAGTTCTGGGGGTGGCCGAACATCCGGTCGCCATGGCAAGCTTTCGCAGCCGTGAAGAGGTCGCCGCCCGCCTGATCACCGCGTTGGAAGGGCACGATTGGCTGGTGGGCGACCGTTTTACTGCCGCCGACATTCTGCTGTGTTCACCCTACCTCCATTTTCGGGATGCAACCCCGGATCATTCTGCCGTGCGCGGCTGGATTGAACGCTGCACGGCGCGCCAGGCCTGCAAGAGGGCTATGGAACAGGACTGAACCAGAGCCCCTTGGATTTCTCCGGCCTCATATCCTTCTATTCCTGCGTCGCGGGCCTTCGCCAGGCCCATGTGGCGCGGCGCATCCCGGGGGATCAAGGCTCCCGATCCTGTCCCTCGATCCTGCCCCCCCTGATCGCGTGAAGAGAACGGGTTGTTGGACCGGATCGGAATCTATATGATGGAATGATAATTCTTCATACAAGTCTCCGCTTCCTGCACCCACGCCGGGAATCCGAGCCGGGTCTCGGTAGGATTTCAGGGAATCCGTTAAAGGATGCCAATTCCGATGATCGCGCCTTTGTTCAAGCCTGCATTGTTCGCCGCCGTTCTTGTGATGATGCCGATGCCGCTTCTGGCGGGAAGCCTGACGATCTACGCTTCCGGTGAGGATCTTGCGACCGAGGGTTTCAACGCACCCAAGCTGACCCGCGATGGATGGTCGCTGGAATTC
>JBJHAU010000096.1:0-8077 GCA_050480665.1 Alphaproteobacteria bacterium
TTCTAGACTGGAAAAAAAGTCGCGTGGGTTCCGGAATGTGCCGGCTCAGGTGCGATGGGATGTGGGGGCTTGCGGTTCGGCTTTCCTGCCTGCTGGATGTGGTCATGGGGGCGGGCCAGGGGTTACCAGACGCTCATGCCTTGGGATACCCATGCGCGGAATATTCATGCATGCGAAGACTCATGCATGGGGAGGTTGGCGCTTTGATCTTTTTTCATCAGGGAGACATCAACATGTCGATTGCAAAAGTTCTGGGGGCTGGCACTCTGGCCCTTGCCTTTGGTCTTGGCGGCGCTGCCATGCCTCAGGCACTGGCCGATCCCGAGGTCGAGCGGTTTTTCCAGGGAAAGCGCATCCAGATGATCATCGGTTCCGGGGCCGGCGGCGGCTACGATACCTATGCGCGTCTCGTGTCTCGTCATATCGGTCGCCATATCCCGGGCAACCCGTCGATCGATCCCCAGAACATGCCCGGTGCCGGGGGTGTCGTGGCGGCCAATTTCGTGGCCAATGTCGCGCCCAGGGATGGCACCGTGATGGCGGCAACCCAGCGGGAAATTCCGCTGATCCAGATCATGGGACAGGAAGGGCCCCGTTACGATGCGGCGAAGCTGAACTGGCTGGGCAGCCTGTCTTCCGAACCCGGTGTCTGCGCGGTGATGACACGCACGGGCATCGAATCCTTCTCGGAAGTGTTTGAGCGCAATGTGGTGATCGGCGGTACCGGCGCGAACATCACCGAGTTCCATCCCGCCATGCTGAACAACCTGCTTGGCGCCCGCTTCCAGCTGATCCGGGGCTATGCCTCCACCACCGACATTCAGCTGGCCATGCAGCGGGGCGAGGTGGATGCGATCTGCCAGTCCTGGGCGTCGTTCAAGAACCAGACCGCCTCCATGCTTGAGGCGAAGGAGGTTCGGCCCGTGGTGCAGATGGCGCTGCGCCCCGCTCCGGAAATGGAGGCTCTGGGTATCCCCATGATCTATGATTTCATCACCGCCGATCGTGTCGTGGAAGGGTTCACCGTCGATCAGGCCAGATCCTTCTTCGATATCGTCATGTCCACCGGGCATGCCGGGCGCCCCTTCTTCTATGCCGAGGGGGTTCCCGCACCAAGGGTTGCGGCGCTGCGCCGGGCCTTTGCGGCCATGGTGGACGATGCCGCGTTCAAGGCGGAATCCGAACGTCTCGGCCGGACGGTCGAATTCGTCTCGGGTGAGGAAATCCAGGAGGTGGTGGAAGCGATTGCCGCCACGCCGAAGGCGATGCTGGACCAGGTTGATGAGCTGCTCGTCTTCCGGGGCCCCGCCGGGAGGTAGCCCTCAGGCGCATCCATGCCGTGCATCGCCCTGTTTTCACGGTGATGCACGGCGGGATGTGTCGACGATGGAACCAGGATGATGGAAAGGCAGTGTGAAATCAGGATCACACTTCGGAACCACATCAGGAAATCGAAGGGGCGAGAAACCGGATTTCCGGATCTGTAAGGGGCTGGACATCCCCGCTTTTCCGGGCCGCCTGCGACAGGACAGCCCCCTCAGGGCAGCGCCAGAGAACAGCTGTCTGACCGAACCGACGGTTGCTTGTCCCCGTCGTCCGGGCTGACCGGTGATCCGGGCCCGTGGCGCGGCCATTCCGGTTTCAGGGATATTCTCTGAAAGTCATCATGTATGGGAGGTCCTCATGATTCTGGCAGAAAGAGTTGATTCGATGCACGTACGGCCCTTCGATGCCGCCCTAGGCGCGGAGGTGACAGGGGTGCGCCTGTCGCCCGAGTCCAGCGACGAGATGATCGCTGCGGTGCGCCGGGCGCTGCTTGACCATCTGGTTCTGGTGATTCGCGATCAGGATCTCGATGCTGGCGCCCAGGTGGCCTTCAGCCGCCGGTTCGGCACGCTGGTGCGCCGTATCCAGGGCGATTTCCTTCACCCCGAACATCCCGATGTTCTGGTGCTGTCCAACCGCAAGGAAAAGGGGGTGTATGTCGGCGCGACGCCGACCTATGCCGGTTTCACCTGGCATGCGGACCTGACCTATGCCGAACGCCCCTCGATGGGGTCGATGCTTCATGCGCTCGAGGCTCCGGAAGAAGGCGGGGATACCGCCTTTGCCAATATGTATGCGGCCTACGAGACCCTGCCCGAGGAGACAAGATCAAGGATCGATGGCCTGCAAGCTGTCCATATCCGTGATCGTCGCAAGAATCCGCGAGCCCAGTTGACCAAGGATTTCGACCGCGACGCCGAAGCCTATTACGGCATTCCGGTCCCCGATTCCCTGCATCCGATGGTGCGGACGCACCCGGAAACCGGGCGCAAGGCTCTGTTCGTCAATCCCCGGTTCACCGTGGCCATCGACGGGATGGACGATGCCGAGGCCCAGCCCCTTCTTGATGAGCTGTTTGCCCATCAAAGCAGGGATGCCTTCGTCTATCGTCACAAGTGGCGGCGCGGGGATCTGGTCTTCTGGGACAACCGTTGCACCATCCACCTTGCCTGCGGCGGGATCGTGCCGCCGGGCATTCGTCATCTGCACCGGACATCGATCGCCGGCGACAGGCCCTTCTGAAGCCGGCCCGCAGGGGCCGGGGGCGTTCGCGGCCCGGGCAGAGAATCCGGTTCAGCCGTTTTCGTTCGGCCAGAGGGCGAAACCAAGGCCGGTCTTGGCGTGGTGCGAGGGAAAATAATCCAGAATCCTGGCCTTGCGCCCCATGGCGGCGGCTGCGGTGATCCAGCCGCGCACCTCGCCGGTTCCCCCGCGCAGGGTATCGCTGTCGAAGGTGAACAGGTTGGTCAGGGCCTCGCCCTCCCCGCGGGAAAGGCGCTCGAGAATCCAGCGATCCAGCGGCTCGTCGATCCAGCCTGCCCTCGGGCCGCGGGGGTCGTGGGAAAGGCCGCCCGAGGCATAGAGGGCGACCCGAAGGGGGGAATCGTCCAGAATGGCGCGAAGGGCGATCCCCAGATCCCAGCAACGCCGCGCCGAGGGCAGCGGCGGAAAATTCTCGTTGATGAAGAGGGGCACCACGGGAATGTCGAGGGCCGGGTTGATCCGCGGATGCGGGTGGATGAGCATGTGGCTCATGCCCTGGGCCGGGTTGCCCAGAGGCCGCATGGTGCCAAGATTGGCCGGATCGAACCCGCGGGCCACCAGCCCTTCCAGAATCTGTCGGGCCAGATCGCTGGCCACCGGAATGGTGACATGGCTCGCCTCCAGCGGCTGGTCGAGATAGCGCGGCTGGCTCGCCCCCCAGACGGTCTCTCCGGTAAAGACGGCAAGGGTCGGAACGTTTGAAGGGTCGAACATGTCGCCCTGATCATCGCCCACATAGACGATGGCATCGGGACGATAGGCGGTGATCGCTTCGCGGATCGTCTCGAACGCCCGTTCGACCCGGGCGATCTGTTCCCGGATCACCTCCGGGGTTTCCCGCTTCGCGGACGCCGGTTGTGCGTTCTTCATGTCCTCGGGAATTCCGGCATACACCCTGGGCCAGACTTCCGCCGGGCAGAAGATGGCCGGGGCATGAGAGGTGGCGATACCAAGTCCGAGCATGGGTGTCTTCCTGAACGCTGAAGGAGGGGCGGAAAGGTGGTTGTGCAGCCTTCCGCCCGGTTGGGGAAAGGCCGTCCGGGTCAGTATAGGGGAATCCGCAGCCAGGGGGATGTTCGAAGTACGGCGGCGGCGCTCGGCTCGAAGTTTCAGCGGGAAGGACCGTGCAAGGGATTGGCAAGAATGGCGATCAGGCCCTGATCGGTTTCCTCGCGGAACCGCTTGAGCCCCAGAACGACGCCCATCTGTCCGGCCTCCGGGGCATGGCGATAGCTTCGGAACAGGCGATCCCAGATCGAAAGGGCGAAGCCATAGTTGCTGTTGGTTTCCCGTTCCAGGATCGAATGGTGCACCCTGTGCATGTCCGGGGTCACGATGAGCAGCCGCAGCGCGGCATCGAGCTGGCGCGGCAGCCGGATGTTGGAATGGTTGAACAGGGAGGTGGCGTTGAGGATGATCTCGAACAGGATGACCGCGACAACCGGCGCCCCCAGGGCGATCACCACGGCGGCCTTGAACAGGTGTGACAGCACGATCTCGATAGGGTGGAAACGGATCCCCGTCGAGACATCCACATCGAGATCGAGATGATGCACCCGGTGCAGCCGCCAGAGCAGGGGAATGGCATGGGTGGCGACATGCTGCCCGTAAACCGCAAGGTCGAGCAGGATCACGCAAAGCCCCACCGCCAGCCATAACGGGGCCTCGATCCGGTTGAACATCCCGAGGCCCTGGGCCTCGGCCCACAGGGCAACCCCTACCAGGGCGGCGGGGAACAGAAGCCTGAGCAAGGCCGCATCGATGGCGATGAGCCCGAAGTTCACGGGCCAGCGCAGGCGCCGCGATCGTGTTCGCGGCCTTCGCGGCATGGCTCCTTCCCAGACCGCCATGATGGCAAGAACGCCAAGGAAGGCCGCCAGCCTCACGGTCGTTTCCATGGCGATCAGCGTGGTCATGATGGTCCTTTTCTCACCGGATTAAGCCCTCCTTAAGCCTGAGGGGCTATGGCTCAGGGCTGGATATGGGGGTTTCCTCTGCCGCGTGGAAGGGGGCACGGCAGCAGCCCGGCGGACAAGGCCGGCACCTTTGCGATTTTCGTGTATGGCCAGGCCCATGACAACATCCACCGCAAAACCGTTTGCTCCCGAGGGCGAAGGCACGGTCCACCCCGTTTCCCGCAGGCTGAAACAGCTTGTCGCCTTTCGGGTCGGCGATCTGGCCGAAACGCCCTCTGGCCGCCGTTTCCGGGCCTGGTGGCATGGATGCCCGGTGGAGTCACTGCCGCATCATGCCCCCGATCTTCCCCGCGAGACCAGGACAGGAACCATCGGGGAGTCCGACCCCCGGCCTTCCTTGACGGATCCGGGAGTCCCCGCTCCGGATGCCGAAGCCGAGGGTACCGGCACGGCCGATGTGGAAGACGGCCTGGACAGGCCCGGGGTCTGGACTGCGGAACGGATGATCGTTGCCCAGAAGCTCTGGGGTGAAGGGGCACTGCAACCCGGCGGAATCGAACGCAGCCTTCAGATGATCGCACCGCTTGGCCTTGGCAGGGAAAGCAGCATCATCCAGATCGGCGCGGGGCTTGGTGGCGAAGCCCGGGCCATGGCCTCGCGCCACGGGGCATGGGTGACGGCGCTGGAAGGCGATCCCGTGCTGGTGCGTCTTGCCCAGGCGGAATCGCGGAAGGCCGGGCTGGAGCGTCAGGCCGTCGTGGCCTATGAGGATCTTGGCAATCTCTCCGTGCGGGCGCATTACTTCGACGGAGCCTTCAGCCGAGAGACCCTTCACACCGTTGAAGACAAGCCCGGCCTTCTTGCCGCGCTTCAGGAAGGCCTGAAGGAGAATGCTCCCCTGATGCTTTCGGATCTGTTCCTTGCCCCCGGCGTCGCATCCGACGATTCCCGTCTCGACGCATGGCGCAGGGCGGAACCCGGTGCGGTGTTCCCTGTTCCGGCGGCAGAGATCAATGAGGGGCTGCGTCAGTTGATGTTCGATCTTCGGGCGGATGAGGACATCACCGAAGCGTATCGCACCGATATTCTGGCGGGATGGGAACGGTTCATCGCCGATCATGAGGCAGAAGGGCTGCCGCAGAGCCTGAGGCGGGCGGTGGTCAGCATGGCCGAACTCTGGGGGCGGCGCATGATGGCCCTGGAAAGCGGCCTTCTGGTTGTGCGCCGCTTCCTTGCTATCCGGCGCTGAAGGGCCTTTTCCCCTTGTCGGGCTGGCGTGGCTTCCGTGAACGGTTGACAGGGAGCAGTCCAGCCCTTAAGTTCCGCGCTTTCCAGACAGGCTCCCGGTGCTGAAGGACAGGGTGATGAAAGTTCTGAACTCTCTCAAATCCGCGAAGACTCGCGACAAGAATTGCCGGGTGATCCGCCGCAAGGGGCGCGTCTTCGTGATCAACAAGCGCAACCCGCGTCTCAAGGCGCGTCAGGGCTGAGAGCGGGTTTTTCCGGCGCGGGCTTTGCCCTGCGTTCCGCCTGAACGGCGTGAATCCTCAGAACATTGGTGGCTCCCGGGGTTCCGAACGGAACGCCTGCTGTCACGACAATCTTCTGCCCGGCCTTTGCCAGGCCTTCCCGCCGCGCGATCTTTCCCGCCCGGACGACCATTTCCGAAAAGCTTTTCACGTCGCCGGTCACGACGGCCCTGACCCCCCATGCCACGCACATCCGGCGGGCGGTGGCGATATTGGCGGTCAGGCACAGGATTGGCGCCTGGGGCCGCTGGCGTGCGGCGCGAAGGGTGGTCGAGCCCGATGTCGTGAAGGTCACGATCGCCTGGGCTGCAATGGTACTGGCGATGCTGGCGGCAGCGGCGGTGATGGCGTCGGCATCGGTGCCATGGGCGGGCGGGCGGTTGGCCGTGATCAGGGTTCGGTAGTGGGGATCCGACTCCACCTTGCGGATGATCCTGTCCATCATCTTCACGGCGGCCACCCCGTGGCTTCCGACCGCCGTTTCCGCAGACAGCATCACCGCATCGGCCCCGTCATAGACGGCGGTCGCCACATCCGAGGCCTCGGCGCGGGTGGGCGAGGGGGCGTGGATCATCGACTCCAGCATCTGGGTGGCCACCACCACCGGCTTGCCCTTGTCCAGGGCGCAACGGATCACCCGCTTCTGGATGCTGGGCACGTCTTCGGGGGGAAGCTCGACACCAAGATCGCCGCGCGCGACCATCACCCCGTCCGCCCGGTCGACGATGGCTTCGAGAGAGCCGATGGCGGCCGGTTTTTCCAGCTTCGCCATCACCTTGGCCCGACCCTTCACGATGGCGCGCACATCCTCGATGTCGCGAGGACGCTGAACAAAACTCAGGCCGATCCAGTCGGCGCCCACATCCAGGGCAAAGGCAAGATCGCGCTGATCCTTTTCGGTCATGGCCTGCATGGCGAGAATGGTATCGGGAACGTTCACGCCCTTGCGGTCGCTCAACCGGCCACCGGTGATGACACGGGTCTCGGCCCAGTCCCGCCCGCGTGTTTCCACCCGCAGGCGAATGCGCCCGTCGTCCAGAAGAAGATCATTCCCCTTGCGGATGGCGGAAAAGACTTCCGCATGCGGCAGCGTGACCCTTGTTTCATCGCCGGGCCTGGGCTTTCTGTCGAGCCGGAAACGGGCCCCGGGCTTCAGGTTCACGCTGCCCGAGGCAAAGGTGCCGATCCGGATCTTGGGCCCCTGCAGATCCATCAGGATCGCAATGGGCCGGCCCGAACGCCGCTCAAGATCGCGGATCACGCCGACAAGCGTCTTCAGATCGTCGTGGGAGCCATGGCTGAAATTGAGGCGGAAGACATTGGCGCCGCTGTTGAACAGGGCGGCGATCTGCCGTGGAGAACTGCTGGCAGGCCCCAGCGTGGCGATGATCTTGGCGGCGCGTCGTGAAGGCATGACCGAACCCATCCTGGTGGACTGGCCGAACACTACAAGGTGTCGGTGACAGGCGCCAGTCACCAATTGCACGCCTTCCTTCCTCCCCATGGCGTGTCCGTTGCCCCTTACAATGGTGCAAGAAGGATGCGATGATGAAGAGATAAGCATACGGGCGTGCAGGGGGCCTCATGCGGGATCCGCGATCGATCCTGCGTTGCCGGGGTCACGGTCTCGCCCCCTCGGCCTCGCGCTTCCGGTCGATCCCGGCGCATGTTGGCCCCAGACAGGAGACGATCATGGACGACAAAACCAGGACGGAACTTGAAGCGGCTGCCTTTCGCACCCTGGTGCAGCATTTGCAGACGCATACCGAGGTTCAGAACATCGATCTGATGAATCTGGCAGGGTTCTGCCGCAACTGCCTTTCCAAATGGATGAAGGCGGCGGCCGATGAACGGGGAATCGAGGCGGATTTCGATGCCATGCGCACCCTGGTCTATGGCATGCCCTACGAAACCTGGAAGGCGAAGTATCAGAAGGAAGCCAGCGCCGAGCAGAAGGCGGCCTTTGCCCGGCACCTCAAGTCTGGCGACTGAGCGCACGAATGAGCCGGAATCGCGATCAGAAACCGGGCACAGGGCCCGAAC
>JBJHAU010000097.1:0-8055 GCA_050480665.1 Alphaproteobacteria bacterium
TTCATCGCCATCGGCCGATGCAGGGACGCAAGATGCCCGATGGCCCGCATCGGCCCGCATCGCCCATGGGGAAGAAAACACGATTCCCCGGAAAAGGGCGAGGCACGGCGGGGAAAGCCCGGGCCAAATCGGGCCATCGCACGGCGAGCCCCGGGGCCGGGCCGGGCAGAAAGGGCCGGAAAGGGCGGAAGCCTGCTCCCGGAACGCGGCGATAGATCCCTGATCCCCTGAAGGTTCTTCTTTTCCCGACGTCCCGTTCTGATACAGTCGATCCACCGGGGCCCGTTCCCCATCGGAGGGCTGCCCTTTCAGCACGAGTGCCGCCGCCATGGCCATTGCGCACCTACCGACACACCCGGCCTCGCGCCGATCAGGCCGCCGACCGACGCGCCATCTCGCCTGCCGGATGTTTTCGAGCCTTCCTGCCCGAGGCCGCTGGTCTCACACTGCGGGCGCATGCCTCCTGATCCTGGGGGTGGCCGTGGGCGTGGGTGGCTGTGCCGGCACCGGCCCCGGCGCCTTCGTGCCGGAAGAGGCCGAACGGGTTCTGCATCAGGGCTTTTCGGCCGTCCACGAAAAATATATTCGCGAGGTACCGTCCCAACAGATGGGACAGAGCGTGATCGGCGCGCTGACAACCATGGACAATCGCCTGACCAGCCAGGAAATGCCGGGACAGCTGGTTCTTGGCGAAGGTGGCAGGACGGCCACCCTGGCCATGCCCCTTGACGAGGATCCCGGCTCATGGAGCCGGTTTTCCGTGGCCGCCATCCAGTCGGCCCGGACACTTTCCCCGGTCATGGCGAAAGCCGACGGCGAGACGATCTACAAGGCGATCTTTGATCGTCTTCTCGCCGATCTCGATCCCTATTCCCGCTATGCCGGCCGGGTCACGGCCCGCGACTACCGAGCCCTGCGCCATGGCTATGGGGGCGTCGGGGTTCGGCTTCGCGTCGCCGATGGCAAGGTGGAAGTGATCGATGTGATTCGCGAAAGTCCGGCGGAACAGGCCGGGATCGAGGCTGGCGACATCATCCTTGCCATCGACACAATCCCGGTCGAAGGGCTTGCATCCCATGATGTCGTGTCCCGCCTGCGTGGCCCGATCGGCTCCACCGCCCGGCTGACCATCCTGCGTCCCCTGACCTCCGCCCGCAAGGAGCTGGATCTGAGACGGACGCGGATCACCATGCCCACCGTTCACCTCGCGCGCGAGGATGGCCTGGCGATCCTGACCATTTCCGGCTTCAACCGTTCTACGGGTGAAGATGTGCGCAAGGCGCTGCGAAGTCTGCGGCGGCAGGAGACAGACGTCGATCTGCCGCTGCATGGGCTTGTGATCGACCTGCGCGGCAATCCGGGCGGGCTGCTCGATCAGGCCATCGATGTGGCCGATGCCTTCCTGGAACGCGGCACCATCGTCACCACCCGAGGCCGTCATCCCGGAAGCTTCCAGAGCTACCAGGCCAATCGTCCCGACCTGAGCCAGGGACTGCCGCTTGCGGTTCTGGTGAACGGGCAATCGGCCTCGGCGGCGGAAATCCTGGCCGCAGCACTTCAGGATCATGGGCGCGCCATCGTGATCGGCAGCAACACCTTCGGCAAGGGTCTGGTGCAGAACATTTCCGCCCTGCCCAATGACGGCGAACTGATCCTCACATGGTCGCGATTCCATGCCCCTTCCGGCTATGGAATTGATCAGGCCGGGCTTCAGCCCCATCTTTGCACCAGCCTTCCCCCGGCCGAAGGGGAGCAACAGGGGGATCGAGGTGTCGAAAAGGCCCTGATGCTCGACACCCTTGCAGACTCCGTGCTGCGGCTCTCCGCCTGGAAAGCTTTGGCCTCGTTGCAACCGGACCGGCTTTCCGAGCAGCGGAAATCCTGTCCCCGTCAAACGGAAAAGCCGGAACTGGACCTGCAACTGGCCCGGGCACTGTTTCAGGACGGGGGCCGTTTCCATCGCACCCTCGAGGCCTTCCTGCCGCCTTCCGCCGCGGTCGCCCCTGAACGAGGGGCCGGATTCTGAGGCGATCCGGGCCGGCCTGGCCTGCCCGCTTCAACCTGCACCCGCCATTTTCCTTGACAGGGCACGATCCTCGGCTATCTTCGCGGGCTCATTCCTTTCCGCGCGACGGGTGACATCATGGCCAAGAGCAACACCATCAACATCAAGCTCGAATCAACGGCGGGCACCGGCTATTTCTATGTCGCCAAGAAGAATCCCCGGACCCTGACCGAAAAAATGCAGGTCCGGAAATACGATCCGGTCGCCCGCAAGCATGTGGTCTTCAAGGAAGCCAAGCTGAAATAGCGGACGACCAGGCCCGGGGCCTCGCACAGGCCACCATACGGGGCCTTCCGCGCCCCGCCCGTATCCCCTGACTTGAAATCCTGTGACTTAGCATCCCGTGGCCCTGAATCCCATGGCCCTGGATCCCGTGTCCCTGATCGCCGGGCCGTTACAGGGCCATCATCGAGCCATGACCCCGGATCGGATGTTCGGGATGTCCGCCTGACATTCGATCCTGTTGCGCCCCGCATTCTTCGCCGCATAGAGCGCCGTGTCCGCGCGCGTCATCAGACCGTCCGCATCGTCCAGACCGTCTCGCGTCCAGGCCACACCGATACTGATGGTGACCGGCACCGGCGGCTTGCCCGGACCTGGAACCAGAACAAGCTCCTGCACAAGCCTGCGCAGGCGTTCGGCAACCCGTCGTGCATCCTCCGGTTCGGAATCGGGCATGATCACCACGAATTCCTCCCCTCCCCTGCGGGCGGCCATGTCGAATTCGCGAATGTTGCGATTCATGGAGGCGGCAAGGCGACGAAGAACCTCGTCGCCGAAGGCATGGCCGTGGGTATCATTGACGCGCTTGAAATGATCGATATCGATCATGAGAAGGCTGAGCGTCTTGCCGCCGTTGCGCACCCTGTCGAGCGCGGTCTCCATATGCGCGCACATGTAACGATGGTTGTAGAGGCCCGTCAGATCATCGGTCAGCGCCATGGACAGGCTGCGACGATAGGTCTCCTGCAACCGCCTTCTGTAGCGGCGATGGCGTAGCTGGGTTCTGGCTCTCGCCCGCAATTCGTTGGGATCGATAGGCCGGATCAGATAATCGTTGATGCCAAGATCGAAGCCCTTGGCAAGCCCGCCCATTTCCTCCGGCTCGATCACGAGCAGGATCGGCAGGGTACGCAGGGCCTCTTCTGCCCGAACCCGCGAACAAAGCCTGAGACCATCGCCCCCATCCAGATAGAGGCTGGTGATCATGAGATCCCATTCGCCCGCAGAAAGGGCATCAAGGGCCTCCGCATCGCTGTCGACGCAACGGACCCGGTGGCCTTCTTCCTCAAGGGTGGTGGCCAGCCGGGTGGAGAGATAAGCATCGGATTCGACAACAAGAACCTGGCTGCTGGCTGCTGGATTCTCCCCCCTGCCCTGACTTGCGAGAACCCCGAAGCGGTCGCAGGTTTCTTCACGCAACCGCCATTCATCCATGGAGCGCTTGAGACGGACAAGGGAACGAACCCGTGCGAACAGGATCAGATCGTTCACCGGCTTGCTCAGGAAATCGTCCGCTCCGGCTTCAAGGCCCTGAACCCGATCCTGGACATCGGTCAGCGCGGTCACCATCACCACGGGAATATGCGCGGTGGCCGGGTCGGCCTTCAGGCGACGACAGGTTTCGAACCCGTCCATCTCGGGCATCATCACATCGAGCAGGATGATATCGGGCCGTTCGGTCCGGGCCCGTTCCAGGGCCTGTGCACCGCTTTCCGCACTGACGACGCTGTAGTAATCGGCCGTCAGCTTGGCTTCCAGAAGCTTCAGGTTGGTTGGCAGATCATCGACGATGAGAATCCGGGCGCTCATGCTGTTCCCAGAGTCTGTCTTATGGTGGAAAGGAAATGGTGGATCGAGATCGGCTTGGAAAGATAGGCTTCACAGCCGCCGCTGCGGATCTTTTCCTCATCCCCCTTCATGGCGAAGGCGGTCACGGCAATGATCGGAATGGTCTTCAGCTCGGAATCCTGCTTCAGTTGCCTGGCGACCTCGAGACCGGAGATTTCCGGAAGCTGGATATCGAGCAGGATCAGATCGGGATGATGATGACGGACAAGATCGATGACATCGCGACCATCGCGCGTCTGCACGGTGGCAAAGCCGTGCGCTTCGAGAATATCGTTGAAGAGCTTCATGTTCAGCTCGTTATCCTCGACGATCAGGATCGTGCTTGCCATGCCATGCTCGCTCTCTGCAACCCGAAACCGGACCCGGATTCCGTGTTTGTCTCCAAATGCACTTCCGAAGTCGTTCCCGGGCAGTGCAAGACGAAAGACGCAACACCCGCCCACATCCCCGGTGATGCATTCTCGGTCCGGAAGGTTAACGTATCGTATCATCGCCCCAAGGGCCGGGACGCCCGTTGGCCCGGCCCCGAACGGGACACGGCACCGCTTGTAGAGCACATCGGAGGGCGGGAAAACGGTTTTCTCGGAAGCGTTCCGATCCTTGCGCCGATGGCGTCGCAGGGGGCGAGGCCATGAGCCGTTCCGGCCTGTGCATCGGCATTGATCTGGGTGGCACCAAGATCGAAGGGATTCTGCTGGGCGCGGAGCCTCTCCCCGAGGTCGAAGGCCTTCCCTCACAGATCCTTTCGCGGGAGCGGCGCCCCACGCCACGCCATGATTACGCGGCCACGCTTGATGCCGTCACCGGTCTTGTGCAGCATCTGGAAAATAAGGCGGGACAGACGATCGAGCGGATCGGCGTCGGCATTCCCGGATCGTTGTCGCCGCGCGATGGCACGGTGCGCAACGCCAATTCCACATGGCTGAACGGGCGTCCCTTTCAGCTGGATCTTCAGGCCCGTCTGGGCCGAAGGATCGCCATGGCCAACGATGCCAACTGCTTTGCCCTCTCGGAAGCCACCGATGGCGCGGGGGCGGGGGCCGAGGTTGTCTTCGGCGTCATTCTCGGCACCGGGGTCGGCGGCGGACTGGTCGTCAGGGGCCGGCTTCTGGAAGGCGTGAATGGGATTGCCGGAGAATGGGGGCATACCCCCATGCCTGTGGATACCTCTTCCGCCCTGCCCGGCCCCCGCTGCTGGTGTGGCCGCGACCGCTGCGTGGAAACCTATCTTTCAGGCCCTGCCCTGGTGCGCGATCATGGAGATCATGCCGATCAGGGCGGCTCGCCCAGTGCCCCGGATGGCTCGCCCCTGACCGCCGAGGGCATCGCCGCTCTCGCCCTTCACCGGGGCGAGGCCGGGGACGCAGCCCGGGCGACACTGGAACGACACGCGGCCCGGCTGGCGCGCGCCCTTGCCGTTGTCTGCAACATCATCGATCCCGAGGTGATCGTTCTGGGGGGAGGGCTGTCGCGGATCGACAGTCTTTATCCGGCCCTTTCACAGGCCCTGGCCGAACAGATCTTTTCGGATGTCTGCCGCACCCGGATCGTTCCCGCCCGCTTCGGAGATTCCAGCGGGGTTCGGGGCGCCGCCTGGCTGGGCTGGGCCATGGACCAAGGCTGATGGACCAAGGCTGAAAGCGCCGGTTCAGCAGGCCGCTGGCCTCTCGATCCGCTCCAGACTGGACAGGCGCCCGGAAAGGGCGAACTGGCCATAGTCGATATCCAGATGATCGGCCACGCCGTTTTCATACATTTGCAAGCCAAGCTCGTAACGAGGCTCGGAATCCCGCGACGCCTGGCTGAAGAAGGCAAGGCGCAGGCTCCATGAAGCGCCGTCGAGAAGCCCATCCGCCCCGGGAACGGCGCGAATCGGAACCGCAGACCGGCCAGGATCCGATTGCAGGATCATGGCGTTGATCTCGACAGGCCCTTGCTCATCGCTGCCATCAAACACGACATGGGACAGCTGACGCTCTCCATTCCGCGCCGCATGGATGAGATGAGTGAGGTGCGCGGTCGGAAAGAGACTGCCCCGATCGAGATCGAAGCGCAGCCCGGCCGGGCGGCCATAGGTCGCATGACCGCCCTCCCCGCCCGCATGCAGCTGCGCCTGACCTTCGAAGTCCTCCACCAGCCGGTTGTTGTGATGCGTCTGGCTGGTGAAACGGAACTCTGTGCCATCGAAGGATTCAAAACTGGAATAATTCGACCGGCTGGCCACCTGTTCGCCCCCGGCAACATTCAGCCTGAGTTCGACACGCTGGCCGACCATCCATCCTTCGCAGGTCTGTCGCCATTCGCTGACCATTCTTCCACGGGCGCCGACAATGGCGCCGCCTGAGCTGCGACGGGCGATGCCGAGTTCATAGACGGCGCGATGCGGTTCAAGCGACACTCCGGCAACCGGTGCGGGGCCAGCCGCCGCCCCGTTGAACGCCCCGAGAAGCAGACAGGCGGCAAGAACGGCACCGCCATGGCCGCCATACAGGAGGCCAGACGAGAGGGCCCCACCGCAGATACGGTTGAGGCGCAGGGTTTCCATCGGCATGGGCTTTTCCCCCGTGAGAAGCGAATCGAGGCATTTTTACCCTAGGCCCCGGATTATGGCAGGGTTATGGCCGAAACCCCGGCAAAATCTTCCCCTGCCTGTGCCAGGGGCGGCAGTTTTCTCCACCGATCGGATGCCCTATGGCCTGCCGCAACCCATGCCACGGGCAAGACAGTGCGAAAGCCCTGTGTTTCGCAACAGGCACGGCCCTTGCATGGAGACCGCAAAGCGCTGCTCGCGACCGTGGCCTGTTCGGGTTCAGGCCCCTGTCGTTGTCGCGCCCAACCTTCGATTCCGGGAAGATCTGGAACCATGCCTGAACATCGCCTGAAGAACCGCAAGGGAAATCGCCGCGAAACCCTTCGCCTGAGGGGCGATGGCGGACTGATCGATGCGCTGGATGCGAATGCTCACATCCTGCGCCATTCCCTGGGAACCGGCGCGATCGAACCCGGCGCGATCCATCGCGGAACGTCGCGGCCCGGGGTTCCCCTTCTTGAACAGACCCTGGATGCCGCACGCGAAATCGAGAGCTTTCTGGCCCAACAGGCGGCCCGGATTGCCCATCTCGAAACCCTCACCATGACCGATGATCTGACCGGGCTTTTCAACCGTCGGGGCTTTCTCGAACAGTTCCGCCGCACGCTGGCGGCTTGCGCGCGTTATGGCGACAAGGGCGCGCTGATGATCGGCGACCTGGACGGCTTCAAGGCCATCAACGATACCCACGGCCATCTGGCCGGCGACATGGTGCTGCGTCAGGTGGCGAGGGTGATCGCATCCCAGGTTCGTGAAACCGATATCGTGGGACGTCTTGGAGGCGATGAATTCGCCATTCTTCTGGTCCAGACCGGTTGGCGCGATGGCGAACGCCGCGCGGCGATGATCAGCCGGGCCATCAACCGAACCTATGTGACCCATCAGGGCGCCGCGATTCCCGTCCGGGCCAGTTTTGGAATCGAACCCTTCGGGCCGAAGGATGACGAAGCCACCGTAATGGCCCGCGCCGACATGGCCATGTATCTCGACAAGCAGAAACGCAGGCAACCCCGGCTACGCCTGGTGAAGGGGGGTGTGCCACAGAAGCCCGAGTGAAGGCTGGATCATTTCAGGCAATCCCGTGCCGAAGGCCCATGGCGGAATGGCACGGCTTCAGAGGCGCGGATCGCCCTGAAACGATGGCGCGATACAGGCCGTTCGGGGCGCATCGCAGGACGGCGCGATCCAGGGCCGGGGAAGTCCCGCAAGACTGCGACTGCCGACAAGGTTTCGGGCCGCTTCATGGGTGAGAGGCGCAGTATGAACCCTGTACATGATCGAAGGCGCCGCGCCTTGGCCCGCACCTCCTGCCCCCGCCCTTGCTTCGGGCACAAATGTCGAGATGTAGAGGGATTCGCGCGCGGCAAGACGTTCGGCGTTATCCTTGCTGGCAAAGCTTCCGAACACGACAAAATAGGCGGGATCCGGGGATGATTCCTGCACCGGAACGGACGCCGTGGCCGAAGGAGCGGCCGGGGCCGGGGAATCGGACAAGGAACCTGCCGCAACCGGACCGGCCTGCCCCCGCAGAAGGGGTGGCGGCGCAAGC
>JBJHAU010000098.1:0-7986 GCA_050480665.1 Alphaproteobacteria bacterium
CATGATCGTGACCGGGGTGCTGATGGCGATGCATTACACGCCCCATGTGGATCATGCCTTCGCCTCGGTCGAGCGGATCATGCGCGATGTGAACTGGGGCTGGCTGATCCGCTACATTCACATGAACGGCGCCTCCTTCTTCTTCCTTGTGGTCTACATTCATATTTTCCGGGGTCTCTATTACGGGTCCTACAAGCCCCCGCGGGAGTTGTTGTGGTGGCTGGGTCTCGTGATCCTGCTCCTGATGATGGCCACGGCCTTCACCGGCTATGTGCTGCCCTGGGGGCAGATGAGCTTCTGGGGCGCAACGGTGATCACCAGCCTGTTCGGGGCGATCCCGGTGATCGGCGATCCCATCGTGACCCTGCTCTGGGGCGGGTTTTCC
Organism: Alphaproteobacteria bacterium; assembly: GCA_050480665.1. GTDB lineage: Bacteria > Pseudomonadota > Alphaproteobacteria > SMXQ01 > SMXQ01 > JBJHAU01. Next base: position 386 of record JBJHAU010000098.1, read on the forward strand.
GTGGACAACCCGACCCTGCAGCGGTTCTTCGCCCTGCATTACCTGCTGCCCTTCGTGATCGTCGGCGTCGTGTTCCTGCATATCTGGGCGCTGCATACTCATGGCTCGAACAACCCGCTCGGGATCGACATGAAATCCGACAAGGATTCGATCCCCTTCCATCCCTATTACACGATCAAGGATCTGTTCGGGCTTGGGGTCTTCCTGCTGATCTTCTCGGCGTTCGTGTTCTTCGCGCCCAACTTTTTCGGCGAACCGGAAAACTACATCCCTGCCGATCCGCTGGTCACGCCCGCCCATATCGTTCCGGAATGGTATTTCCTGCCCTTCTACGCGATCCTGCGGGCCGCGACCTTCGACATCTGGTTCCTCTCGGCCAAGCTGATCGGGGTGGTGTTGATGTTCGCCTCGATCCTGATCCTGTTTGCCCTGCCCTGGCTGGATTCCTCGAAGGTGCGGTCTGCCCGGTTCCGGCCGATCTACAAGCAGCTGTTCTGGCTGTTTCTGCTCACCTGTCTGGTGCTGGGCTGGGCCGGTGCGCAGCCGGCCGAAGGGGCGGCGCTGGTGATCAGCCAGATCGCCACGGCCTATTACTTCCTGCATTTCCTGGTGCTGCTGCCGCTGGTGTCGCGTTACGAGAAGCCGCGCCCGTTGCCGGACAGCATCGCCGAACCGGTTCTGAAAGCGCAAAGCGGGGAGGCTGGCCGATGAAACGCCGTTCCTGTCCCGGGATTGCCGCCGCCTTCGTTCTGGCGCTGGCTGTTCCTCTGGTTCATCAGGCTCTTCTGCCCACCCCGGCCGAGGCTGCTGCGGCGCCAAGGCCCGAGGCGCAAAGCTGGGCGCATACCGGAATCTTCGGCACCTTCGATCGCCATCAGCTGCAGCGGGGCTTTCAGGTCTACCGCGAGGTTTGTGCGGTCTGTCATTCGATGGATTATCTGCACTACCGCAACCTTTCCGCCCTCGGCTATTCCGAGCAGCAGGTGGCCGAATTCGCCGCCGAGGCGATGGTTCTGGATGGTCCGGACGAGTTCGGAGAGATGTTCGAGCGTCCGGGCCTGCCTTCGGACCGCTTCCAGCCGCCTTTCCCCAACCAGAATGCGGCCCGGGCGGCGAACAACAACGCCTATCCTCCTGATCTCACGGTGTTCACCAAATCCCGTCCCCATGGGCTGGACTACGCCTTTGCCCTGCTGACAGGCTATGTCGATCCGCCGGCGGGTGCCGATATTCCCGATGGCATGGTCTACAACGCCGCCTATGGCGGGCCGATCGCGATGATGCCGCCCCTGATGGAGGGGGTGATCGAATTTGCCGACGGAACACCCGCGACCGTGGAGCAGATGGCCCGCGACGTGACGGTGTTCATGGCCTGGGCGGCGGAGCCCGAGCTTGAGGAGCGCAAGCGTCTCGGCGTGAAGGTGATGCTGTTCCTGCTGCTTCTGACGGCGGTTCTCTATGCCCTGAAGCGCAAGATCTGGGCAGATCTTCGCTGATCGCCCGGGGCCCTGCCACGGCCCGGCTTCGGGGGTCTTGACGAGAGCTTCATGGCGCAGGGCCTTGGATCAAGGCGAATCAAGGCATAAGGCGCAGGGCATGGAGCGCCCGTCAGGGCACAAGTCAGGCCATGAGACAGGGCGCAACACGGGGCGCAACACGGGGCGCGACAGATGGCGCAAGAGAAGGAACCCGTTCTCGGGATCATCGGTGGCTCCGGCCTGTACGATATCGAGCATCTCACCGAGACTCGCTGGGAACGGGTCGATTCGCCGTTCGGCACGCCCTCCGATGAATTCCTGTTCGGCCGGCTTGGCGGCAAGCGGATCGTCTTCTGTCCGCGCCATGGGCGGGGACATCGGATTCCTCCCGGCGAGATCAATTATCGCGCCAATATCGATGCCCTGAAGCGGGCCGGGGTCACGGAAATCCTTTCTGTCAGTGCGGTGGGCTCGCTGGCGGAAGATCTGCCGCCCGGAACCTTCGTCATCGTGGATCAGTTCATCGATCGCACCTTCACCCGGGAAAAGAGCTTCTTTTCCACCGGCATGGTCGCCCATGTCTCGATGGCGCGCCCCGTCTGCGGGCGGCTGGGGGCCATCATCGAGGCGACCGCCGGCAAGGCCGGCATTCCTGTGGTTCGGGGGGGAACCTACCTGGCCATGGAAGGGCCGCAATTCTCGTCCCGCGCGGAATCGGAACTTTATCGCGCGCGCGGCGCCACGGTGATCGGCATGACCAACATGCCGGAAGCCAAACTCGCCCGCGAGGCGGAGATGTGCTACGCCAGCGTCGCCATGGTCACCGATTACGATTGCTGGCATGAAGGCCATGATGCGGTCACGGTGGATGCCGTGGTGAAGGTTCTGCTGGATAATGCCGACCGGGCCAAGGCCCTGGTCACGCATCTGGCGCCGGAACTGGAATCCTCGACCCTCGATTGCCACGAAGGCTGCCATCGTGCCCTCGATACGGCGATGATCACCGCTCCTCATGCCCGCGATCCGGCGGTCATGGAGAAGCTTTCGGCCATTGTCGAGCGGGCTCTGAAGCGCTGATCGGCGGGCCGCATCGCCTTGAGCCATCTTCGGGTCATCGCAGGCCCTCGCGGGCCCTCACGCCCTGCTTCGTGCCGTAAAGGCGTCTTTTGTCAGCCCGCCGCAAGGCCGCCGCAAGGCCGCCAAAACCCGGATACCGGCCTTGCCGGGCATGGGTCGCCGAAGGCTGAAACGCCTGACCGTGAAGCGCTGGCGCTGAATCGACTGGCTTTGAACCGACTGGACGTTGAATCGACTGGACGTTGAACCGACTGGACGTTGAATCGACTAGACGTTGAATCGAAAGGTCATGATATCGCCGTCCTGGACGATGTAGTCGCGCCCCTCCGTGCGGAGTTTTCCGGCGGCCCGGGCGCCGGCTTCTCCGCCGCAGGCGATGTAATCCTCGTAGGCGATGGTCTCGGCCGCAATGAATCCGCGTTCGAAATCGCTGTGGATACGCCCGGCCGCCTGGGGTGCGCGGGTGCCAGCCGGAATCGACCAGGCACGGCTTTCCTTGGGACCGGCGGTGAAATAGCTGATCAGCCCTAGCAGCGCATAACCGGCACGGATCAGCCGGTTCAGGCCGGGCTCGCTCAGCCCGAGCGTTTCCAGAAAGGCGGTCCGTTCTTCGGGATCGGCGAGCTGGGCGACCTCCGATTCGATGGCGGCGGAGATCACCACCGCCCCGGCGCCTTCGCGCGCGGCGCGGCTGGCCACGGCTTCGCTCAGGGCATTGCCCGTGGCGGCGGAGGCCTCATCGACATTGCACACATAAAGCACGGGCTTGGCCGAAAGCAGCTGCATCTGGCGCAGGCTTTCGAGGGCGGTACCCTCAAGGACGAGGTCTCGCGCCGGGCGGCCTTCACGAAGCAGGGCCATGGCCTGTTCGGCGACCTGAAGGGCCAGTGCCGAATCCTTGTCTCCGCCGCGGCTGCGTTTTACCAGGCCGTCTGCCCGTTTTTCCAGGCTTTCCAGATCGGCGAGCATCAGTTCGGTTTCGACCACCTCGGCATCGGCCAGGGGATCGACACGGCCAGCCACATGGGTGATCCCGCCATCCTCGAAGCAGCGCAGGACGTGGCACAGGGCGTCGACCTCGCGGATATGGCCAAGAAACTTGTTGCCCAGCCCTTCTCCCCGGCTGGCCCCGGCGACCAGCCCTGCGACATCGACGAAATCGAGCTGGCCGGGCAGGATCCGTGCCGATTTTGCCAGGCGTGCGATCTGGTCCAGACGATCATCGGGGACCGCAACGCGGCCGCTGTTGGGCTCGATGGTGCAGAACGGGTAATTGGCGGCTTCTGCGGCGGCGGTCGCGGTCAGCGCGTTGAACAGGGTGGACTTGCCAACATTGGGCAGGCCGATGATCCCGCAGGTGAAGCTCATGGCAGATCTCTTTCAGGGGCTGAGGTGTCGCGCAGCAGCGCAAGGCGTGTCATGAACCGCCCGCCATCATCGGGATCGAGCAGAAGGGGGGCGGCCTCGGCGAGAGCGTCGAGAAGGGGCGCGATCCAGGCCATGTCGTCGCGCCCGAAATCCTCGAGAACATGATCCCGAACGCGGTGGCGATCGCCCGGATGTCCGACCCCGATCCGAACCCGGAGATAATCGCTGCCGATATGACGATCCAGGCTGCGCAGGCCGTTATGGCCTGCATGTCCGCCACCCCGCTTGACCTTCACCTTCCCGGCGGCAAGGTCGATCTCGTCGTGAATCACGACAAAGGCCTTCGCCTCCAGCTTGAAGAATCGGGCCACGGCGGAAGCGGCGCGGCCCGATTCATTCATGAAGGTTTGCGGTTTCAGGGCAAGAATGGGGGTGCCCTCCAGCCGACCTTCCGCACAATCGCTTTCGAAGCGGTTGCGAAAGGCCGCGAAACCGTGGCGCCGGGCAAGAGCATCCACCGCCATGAAGCCGATGTTGTGACGGTTCTTCGCGTAACGCGGCCCGGGATTGCCGAGACCCACAAGCACACGCATGGCAGAATCGGGGAGGCTCAGGCGTCCTCCCCGGTCTCCTTCCCGTCGCTGTCTCCGGCGGCTTCGCCCTCACCCTCGTCCTCATCCCGATCCGGCGCCACGGTGGGGGCGGCGATGGTGGCGATGGTGAAGTCGCGGTCGGTGATCGTCGGCTCCACCCCGTCATCAAGGGTGACATGGCTGATATGGATGCTGTCGCCGATATCCAGCCCGTTCAGATCCACGACAATGGCCTGGGGAATGGCGGAGGCAAGGCAGCTCACCTCGACCTCATGGCGGACGATGTTGAGGGTTCCGCCACGCTTCAGCCCGGGGCAGGTTTCTTCGTTGGTGAACTCGACGGGAACGGCGACATCGATCCGGGTCCGCTCGCTGACGCGAAGGAAATCGGCATGAAGGGGACGATCTGTCACCGGGTGATACTGCACATCGCGGGCAAGCACCCGATGCTTCGTTCCTTCGACCTGCAGATCCAGAAGCCCGGTGAACAGGGTGCCCTTGTCGAGTTCCCGGTTCAGGGCTTTGGGGTCGATGGCGATGGAAAGGGGGGGTTGTTTGCCGCCATAGATGACGGCAGGAACGAATCCTTCACGGCGGACGGCCCGGGCGGCCCCCTTCCCGACCCGGTCCCTGGCGCGTGCGGACATCGTGATCACATTGGCCATGGGTTTCTCCTCGGACAAGGCGCCGGCCTCCAGGGGTGCCAGCGCGGACAAGCCGCTTCCTATACGGCAAAACGAACCGCTTGTGTAGCCCTGAAAGGCGTTTTCCTTGCCGATGGCCGTGAAGCCGGCCCCTTCAGGGTGGCGCGGACTAGTCGAACAGGGAGGAGACCGAGCTTTCCTCGCTGATGCGGCGGATGGCCTCTCCCATCAGCGGCGCGATGGACAGCTGGCGGATGTTGGGCGATTGTTCGACAGCCTCCGTCGCCCGGATCGAATCGGTGACGACAAGGTGTTCCAGCGGGGCTTTGGCGACCCTTTCCACGGCCGTGCCCGAAAGCACCCCATGGGTGACATAGGCGCTGACGCTCAGCGCGCCGGCCTTCCTGAGCGCGACGGCGGCGTTGCACAGGGTGCCGGCGGAATCGACGATGTCGTCGATCAGGATGCAGCGGCGGTTATCCACCGCGCCGATGATGTTCATCACTTCCGAGACGCCCGCCTTTTCCCGCCGCTTGTCGATGATCGCGAGATCGGCGCCGAGCCTTGCGGCCATGGCGCGGGCGCGCACGACGCCGCCAACATCGGGGGAGACGATGCACAGGTCATCGCCATTGAAACGCCGGGCCATGTCCTTGGCAAAGACAGGCTGGGCGTAGAGATTGTCGACCGGAATATCGAAAAACCCTTGAATCTGTCCGGCGTGCAGATCAAGGGTCAGAACCCGGTCGGCCCCCGCCGTGGTGATCAGGTTGGCGACCAGCTTGGCCGAGATCGGTGATCGAGGCGCCGTCTTCCGATCCTGCCGGGCATAGCCCAGATAGGGAATCACCGCCGTGATCCGCCGGGCCGAACCGCGTTTCAGGGCATCCAGGGTGATCAGCAGTTCCATCAGATTGTCGTTGGCGGGAAACGAGGTGGACTGGATCACGAAAACATCCTGGCCCCGCACGTTTTCGAGGATCTCGACGAAGACCTCCATGTCGGAAAACCGCCGGATCGTGGCTTTGGTCAGGGCAATCTCAAGGCATCGGGCTATGCCTTCGGCCAGAGGCGGATTCGAATTGCAGCTGATGATCTTCATGAACCATCCCGGAAGGTGGTGCCGGCTGGCCGGCGCTCTTGGACAGAAGTCGATTCCAGCGGGGAAAACACCCTGGAAACGGGGGGAGCGGGCAGGGTCGCGTTCAGGGGGCGCACCATATCAGCGGCACCGGAATGCGACAAGGGAATGCGATAGGGGAATGCGACAGGGTGAAGACATCCCGCCCTGTCAGGGGCGGCGCGCCTGATCGAGGATCTGGGTGATCGCCGGAACGGCGGCCCGGACAACGGCAAGGGCGGTCGGCCCCCAGGCCCCGTCGAGCGCCCCCCGGGGGATGCGGCTTTCCTGGCTCGCCCGGCCCGAAACGGTGCCGTCGGGCGCCAGCACCGTCCAGGTGATGCGCACCTGCTGCCAGCCCTCCACCGGTTCGGCCACGATCACCTCGCCCAGCAGCGAAAATGCGCCCGGTGGCGGCGTGGCGGTATCCTCGGCGACAAGGCCCGCCCCCCGAAGGTCATGGACCATCAGCCGGCGCAACGCCGTGTCGCCATCGCCGGGCGCTCCATCCACCGCGATCACGGCGATGCTGTCCGGCTGGAGGGCTTCCCGTTCCAGGCCAAGGGCGGCAAGAAGTTTCGTCGCCGCGCTGTCGGCGGCCCGGTCGGCGGCCGCCCTCGTTGCCTCTTCCTGCCCTGGCCCTTCGGGAAGGCTCAGGGGCTGGCGCAGGGCTTCAGACCCGGCGGATCCGTCCGGGGCGGGAAGATGGATCGTCCAGACCAGGCTTCGGCCGCGAGACGGCGCAGCCGGGGGGGCGGCCTCGAGCCGGCTGCCGAGGGTCAGGACGCTTTCGGCCGGAAGACCTTCGGGCAAAAGGCCTTGGGTCATGGATGTGCCGGCGAGGCCCGGCGAATCCGCGACATAGGCGGCCACCCCCCTTTGCTCCAGGGCGGTGACCAGGGCGGTGACCAGGTCCGTGACCAGGTCTTTGACCGGGGTTCCGTCAAGGGCCGTGGAAAGGGATGCGGCGTCTCTGCGGGGGCTGTCCGGGTCATCGGGCCCCAGGCCTTCCGCCACCTCCGGGGGAAGAATGGCGATCAAGGGCGCTCCGATCCTTCCCGCCAGCGGGTCGGCCAAGGGCGCGGGTTGCGGGCCACTGCGGGAAAAGGGCTGGGGCAGGGTGCCGCAGGCAGAGAGAGAGAGCAGGACAAGCCCCAGAAGGAGGAAGAAGGCGGCCCCTCTGCCGTGACGGCGCCACGAAGGTCGTCTGCCGGGCCGGCATGGCCCCCCCTGCGGGCTTGGTTCTGGGGGATCAGAGCAGGACACAGGTCACCATCAATCCCAGAATCAGGGCTATCGTGAAGACGATCATGTAAGGCAT
>JBJHAU010000099.1:0-7910 GCA_050480665.1 Alphaproteobacteria bacterium
GCATGGGGCAGGGTCGGAAGCGTGTAAAGCCCGCTGCGATGGTAGGTATCGATGAAGTTCAGGCCGATGGCCGTGTGCCGAAGCCGCACCTGGCCGGGCCCGGGGTCTCCGGGCTCGACCTGGTCCAGACGAAGGGCCTCCGGCCCCCCGTAGTCGTGTATCCGGACAGCAAGGCTCATCGGGCCAGCACCCGGTATGCGCCTTGTGTGCTCATCCCGGATAGTGTGCTCATCCCGGATTTTGTGCTCACGCCAGTTTTCGCGCTCACCCCAGATTGGCCTTGAAGAAGGCCATCGTCCGGCTGTCGGCCGAGGCCGCGGCCGAGGCGTCGTAATTGGCGCCGCCCTTGCGGGCGAAGGCGTGATCGACGCCCGGATAGCTGTGGAAGGTGCAGACCGGGTTGGTGCCGAGGGCCTCGCGAATCCGGGCCTGGGATTCCGGGGGGCAGAACCCGTCCTTTTCCGCGACATGCAGCATCAGCGGATTCTTGATGTTCGGAACCTGGCCGAGATAATCGTCGATCTGGACCGGATAATATCCGACCGAGGCATCGGAATCGGTGAAGAAGGAGCTGGCATAGGCGAGAGAGCCGCCAAGGCAATAGCCGACCACGCCCACCTTGCCGGAACAGCCTTCGTCCCCGCGCAGATGACTGATGGTCGCCTGAATGTCGCCGACACCCTTCGCAAAATCGGGAAGGAAGGCGTTCATCAGGGAGAAGGCCTTGTCCCAGTCCTCCTGGGATTGATCGGTCAGTTGCACGCCGGGTTCGATCCGCCAGAACAGATCCGGGCAGGCCACCACATAGCCCTGGGCGGCAAGCTCATCGGCCAGGCTGCGCATGACGGCATTGACGCCGAAGATCTCCTGCACGAGCACGAGACCGGGCGCCTTTCCCTGACTGTTGGCGGGGCGGGCCAGATAGGCGGAGAAGGAACCGCCTTCGGGGGCGGGAATGGTGATGTCGGGCATGGCATCCTCAATCGTTGCGGGGATGGGCGTATCGGAAACCTTTCCTTGTTTGTAACGGTTCTATGAACCCTGTTCAAGGGCAAGCAGCCGGGCCTTGGTGGCGATGCCGCCCTGACCGCTGTAGCCACAGAGCCGGCCTCCGGCGCCGACCACCCGGTGACAGGGCACGAGGATCGGCAGGGGGTTGGCCCCGCATGCCCGACCCACAGCCCGGGCACTGCTGTTCAGCGCCCGGGCAAGGCTTCCATAGCTTCGTGTCTCGCCATGGGGGATCTGCTGCATCAGGCCCCAGACCTTGCCTGCGAAGGGGCTGCCCTCTGGCGCCAGGGGAAGGTCGAAGGATGTCAGCCGACCCGAGAAATAGGCGGCAAGCTGGCGTTCGGCCTCGGCCAGAAGCGGGCCGGGGCGTGCGTTGCGCCGTTTCCGGCCGATCGCCCAGACAAGCCGTGTCAGCTTCTCGTCTTCGGCGAAAAGGGTAAGAAGCCCGAACGGGCTCTCGATGCTGCGCCGCTCGACCGCTCCTGGGGCCGCGCGCCGGTCTTCGGGTTTCATGCGCTTCGGAGAAGCCTTCACCGTGCGAGTCACCATGGTCTGCTCCATCTCGGCGGTCATGCGCCGGCGGTCATGTGCCGGAGTCCATGCACCCGGGTCAGGGCCGGGCAAGGGCCCGGGCCAGCGCTTCCGGTTCGGTCAGGGGCGGGGAACAGACGGGACCGCGACACAGATAGGCGGTGGCGCGGCCGTCCAGGGCGCTCTTGCCCCGGGCCGGATGGCCCTCGGGAAGTGTTTCGGTTGCAACGATCCGCTGAACCACCAGATCGGGATCAGGCCGTGTCCACACCACCCGGGCCAGGGCTTCGGCGGCCTCGGGCTCTGCATCCTTGCCCTCGATCAGAACCACCTGTTGCGAATCCTGAAGCAGTCGCGCCGCATTGACAAGGGAGACATAGGCATAGGCGTTCCTTTCGAGCCCGCCAGCGAAATCGCGAAGGATGGCCTCTGCCCGGTCGCGATGGCGCGTTGCGCCGGTGAGCAGCCAAAGTCTTGCCGAGGCCGTCGCCACCAGGGCATTGCCCGCCGGGACCGGGCCATCTTCGGCGGTCTTCGGGCGGACAAGGAGCCGGGTGGTCTCGGGCGTCAGGAAATAGCCGCCTTCGCCATCGCGAAACAGCCGATCGAGCGTTTCGAGCCAGGCTTCGGCCTGTTCCAGGGGGCCTTCCCCGCCACGGGTTTCCCCATCACCGGTGTCATGATCACAGGTCTCATGCAGGGCGATGGCCGCCAGGGCCATGGCGGCATAGTCGTCGAGCAGGGCCTCCTCACCGTTTTGCCCCTGACAGCGGCTGTGCACGAGCCGGCCCGGGGCGGGGCTCATGCGGGTGGCGATGAAGCGGAAGGCGCTGCGTGCCGCGTCCAGCCAGTCCGGCCGTTGCAGGCTTGCCCCGGCCCGGGCCAGGGCGGCGATCAGCAATCCGTTCCAGTCGGCCAGGATCTTGTCGTCACGGGCCGGGCGGGGGCGGGCATCACGCAGGGCCAGAAGCCGCTTGCGGGCGGTGGCCAGACGGGCTTCCGAGGTGGCATCCAGCGGGGCGATCTGTCCCAGCCGGTTCAGGATCGTGCGGCCTTCGAAATTGCCCCCGCCGGTGACCCCGTAGACGCGCTTGAACAGAGCGGCATCCTCGCCCAGGGCGGTGTCGATCTCCCTTTCATCCCAGACATAGAACAGGCCTTCCCCGCCCTCGCTGTCGGCATCGAGGGTGCCGGCGAAGGCATGATCGGTCTCGCCCGGCTCCTTGACCGGCATTTCCCGCAACAGCCAGGCCACGGTTTCCTCAACCCGCGCCGCGTAAAGCGGATCGCCCGTGGCCAGCCAGGCCAGACGCAGGATTTCGATCATCTGGGCGTTGTCGTAGAGCATCTTCTCGAAATGCGGCACGAGCCAGGCCTCATCGGTGGCGTAGCGAGAATAGCCGCCGCCAAGATGATCGTAGATGCCGCCCTGACTCATTCGTGTCAGGGCCAGCGCCACGGCGGCCTTGCCTTCTTCGGTGCCGTTGTTCAGGCTGTCGGCCAGGACCAGTTCGTAGATCGGAACATGGGGAAATTTCGGCGCCTGTCCCACCCCGCCATGCACGGGATCGAAGCGGGACAGAAGGGCTTCGGCCAGATGATGCGGAATGGCCGGGCCGATGCCCTCGCCGGGTGTGCTCTGGCCCATGCCCTTCAGGGCGTCCTTCAGCCTTTCGGCGTTCTGCGCGACCGCATCGGCCTTGTCGCGATAGAGAGCGGCGATCTTCCGGAGCAGATCAACGAAGCCGGGGCGCCCGTAGCGGGGTTCCGGCGGAAAATAGGTTCCGCCCCAGAAGGGCTCGCCATGGCCGTTCAGGAACATGGTCAGGGGCCAGCCGCCATGCTCGCCCATCAGGGCCAGCGCCCGCTGGTAGATCAGGTCAAGGTCGGGGCGTTCCTCGCGATCCACCTTGATATTGATGAAAAGATCGTTCATCACGGCGGCGGTCTCAGGATTTTCGAAGCTTTCGTGAGCCATCACATGGCACCAGTGACAGGCGGCATATCCGACCGAAAGCAGCACCGGCTTGCCGGAGGCCCGCGCCTCCTCGAGCGCGTCCTCGCTCCAGGGACGCCAGTCCACCGGGTTGTCGGCATGCTGGCGCAGATAGGGGCTGGTTTCCTGAGCAAGACGGTTGGGGGAATGACCATTGGGAGAATGATGATCGGCCATGGCGTGAAGCAATCCTCGACTCCCGGCCCATGGGCCGGACGGACAGGGCGGCGCCGCCGGGGCATGGCCCGGCGGCCGGATGCGGCGAGTGTCCCAAGCCGGGGCAAGCCATACAACCCCAATCTGGGAAGGGCTTTACGCGGGTTTCTCCGGCCCCGAAGGCCGGGTGATGGCCCTCCGGGCCCCGATTCCCGCCCCTGTTCCGATGGCCAGCGGGCTCTGCCGCCCGTCATGCCGTCTGTCATGCCGCCCGCCTTGTCGCCCGCCATCACGCCCGCCATCACGCCCGCCATGACGTTCGCCTTGATGCCTGTGACCACCGCTTCGAATCCTGTTCCTGTCAGGGTGTCTCAAGGGGTAAGGGTGTCTCATCCTGAATGGACGCTTCATGCTTCGGTACGTCTCGCGTCGGTGGAGCCCTGTCGATGAGCATGCCAACCCGGCCCATGCCTCCCCCGGGGCCTCCCCTGAAGCCTTCCATGGCGGGTGCGGCCGCCGCAAGCGAGCCTCAGGATGGCGACATGGTCCCGCCGACGATCTTCGCCCTGGCCTCCGGCCACGGGCCTTCGGCGGTGGCGGTCCTGAGGATCTCCGGGCCGCGTGCCGGGGCTGTGCTGAAGGCGCTCTGTGGCGGGCTTCCCCCCGCGCGCCGGGCAAGCGTGAGACGCCTTGTCGATTCCCGGGCCGGCGTTCTGGACGAGGCGCTTGTTCTCTGGTTTCCCGCCCCGAACAGCTTTACCGGTGAGGATGTGGCCGAGCTCCATCTGCATGGGGGCCGCGCCACGGTTGCGGCGATGATCCGTCATCTGGGCCGACAGAAGGGTCTGAAACCCGCTGAACCCGGCGCCTTCACCCGCCGGGCCTTCGACAATGGCAGGCTCGATCTGACCCAGGCGGAAGCCCTGGCCGATCTTGTGGCGGCGGAAACCGAGGCTCAGCGACGGCTGGCCTTGCGCGACTATGGCGGGGCCAGCGGCCAGCGGGCGGAGTTTTGGCGTCAACGGCTGATCGCGATGCTGAGCCTGGTGGAGGCCAGCCTAGATTTTTCCGACGAGGATTTGCCCGAGGATCTCTTGGCTCCCCTGATCCCCCAGATCTTGGGGCTCAAGGATGAACTCCTTCCATATATAGATGATGAAGGGCGGGGCGAGCGATTGAGGCAGGGGCTTCGCGTGGCCCTTCTCGGTGCGCCCAATGCCGGCAAGTCCAGCCTGCTCAACCGGCTGGCCCGGCGCGACGTGGCGATCGTTTCTCCCGAGGCCGGAACCACCCGCGACGCGATCGAGGTGCCGCTTGATCTTGGCGGCTGGCCCCTGACCCTCATCGACACGGCCGGGCTGCGCGACACGCGCCAAAGCGTGGAGGCGGAGGGGATCCGGCGGGCGGAAGGGCAGGCCGCCAGCGCCGATCTTGTGGTGTGTCTGTTCGATCTTTCCGGCGAGCGCCCTTTCGATGAGCGCACCGCGCGGCATGCCAGCCGTGCAGAAGGGCCTTGCCTCGTGGTTCTGAACAAGTGCGACGCGGTCGAGCCGTCACGCATCGCCCGCGTGACGGCCCTGGCCTGCGACCGTTTCGGAAGCGATCCGGTGATTCTTTCGGCCCGGGATGGAACGGGCTTCGATGCCCTGGAATCCGCGCTTCAGGCGGCGGCGGCGCGGCTGCTGACCGGCGCCTCGGAGATGATCCTGACCCGTGCGCGCCATCGTCAGGCGCTTCGCCTGTGCTGCGAGGCGCTGGATCGTGCCGGATCGGCCTTGCAATCCGCCCATGCGGCGGCGGATCCCGAAGGCGCCGGATCTGGCGGGATGGCTTTCCCCGAGCTTGTGGCGGAAGATCTGCGGCTTGCCGCCGCGCAGTTGGGACGGATCACCGGGCGAATCGATGTGGAGGATGTGCTTGATTCCCTCTTTTCGCGCTTCTGTATCGGCAAATGATCGCTCTTGTTCTCCGGGATTCCTCCTCATGATCACACTCGCGCCCCGCCCATCGAGTATTCCCGGCGAGCATTCCCGGCCCGGGCTTCCGGTTTCCCGCGCTTCTGCGCGCGAGGGCCATTCCCGGCCCCCGCCGCGCTTCGGCCCTGCGCGCGGATTGCCGAAGGAATCCGGCAAGGTTTTTACAGGCAGGTTCCCCTGTGGCTCAGCTGTGTTTTCGACGCGACCGTGCGCAGCGCGGGCGATTGTTTCACGTGAAACAGGGTGCCTTGTTACCCCGATTTCCTTCAAGGTTCCCCGCACCATTCCCCGCACCATTCCCCGCCAGGTTCCCTGCACCATGGCCCGCGCTATCGACGGAAAGGATTTTTGGCCCTTTTGTGGTATCCTGCGCCCTGGAGAGCCATGCGGCTATTCCGGAGGAGACGCGTGATGCGTGACAAAGCCCGAACGGTCGCCCACGCCTTCGCCGGGCAGGCCCCGGTCGAGGAAGGATCGATGTTCGATGTCATCGTGATCGGTGGCGGCCATGCGGGTTGTGAGGCCGCGGCGGCGGCGGCTCGTCTTGGCGCGCGCACCCTGCTTGCGACACACAAGCCGGAAACGATCGGCGAGATGTCCTGCAATCCGGCCATCGGCGGCCTCGGAAAGGGTCATCTGGTTCGTGAAATCGATGCGCTCGACGGGTTGATGGGACGGGTGATCGATCGCTCCGGGCTTCAGTTCCGGATCCTGAACCGATCGAAGGGTCCGGCGGTGCAGGGGCCGCGCGCCCAGGCGGACAGGGCGCTCTATCGCCAGGCCATGCAGGAGAGCCTGGCCGAGATCCCCCATCTTCATATCCTTGGCGTCGCGATCGAGGATCTCAGCCTCGATGCCCGGGGTCGCATCAATGGGGTTCTCGCTGGCGATGGCCGGGTCTTTCATGCCCCGGCCGTGGTGTTGACCACCGGAACCTTCCTGCGCGGGATGATCCACATCGGCACCGAAACATGGCCCGCGGGACGGGTGGGTGAAGCGCCCTCGCTGGGCCTGGCCGAGACGCTGAAGCGATTCGGTTTCCGTCTCGGTCGGCTCAAGACGGGAACCCCGCCCCGGCTGGATCGCCATAGCATCGATGTTTCCGGGCTGGATGAGCAGCCGGGGGATGATCCGCCCGAGCCCTTCTCTGCCCTGACCGAATCCATCACAACCCCGCAGATTCCCTGTCATATCACAGGCACTACCGAAGCCGGCCATACCCTGATCCGAAACAATCTGCACCGCGCGCCGCTGTACTCCGGCCAGATTACCGGAACCGGTCCGCGTTACTGCCCGTCCATCGAGGACAAGGTCGTCCGCTTCGCTGATCGGCTGCGCCATCAGATCTTTCTTGAGCCGGAAGGGTTCGATGATCCCGTCGTCTATCCCAACGGCATCTCCACCTCCTTGCCGCGCGATGTGCAAGCCGCGCTGATCGCCAGCATCCCCGGGCTGGAGCATGCCCGGATCCTTCGTCCCGGTTACGCCATCGAATATGATTTCGTCGATCCGAGAGAATTGGGCCCTACGCTTGAAACCCGTCGGATTCCCGGGCTTTTCCTGGCGGGCCAGATCAACGGCACGACGGGCTATGAGGAGGCTGCGGCGCAGGGCGTTCTGGCCGGGCTGAACGCCGCACTGGTTGCGGGCGGGGGCGAGGGGATCGTCATCGACCGTGCCGCAGGCTATCTCGGCGTGCTGGTGGACGATCTGGTCATGCGCGGCGTCAGCGAGCCCTATCGGATGTTTACGTCGCGGGCGGAGTATCGCCTCACGCTTCGGGCCGACAATGCCGATCAGCGCCTGACGCCGCTCGGGCTGCGCCTGGGCTGTGTGGGCGAGGGCCGGGCGGCGCGCTTTTCCGAAAAGATGGATCGGCTCGAGCAGGCCAGGGCATTGTTGCGGTCTCTGTCCCTGACCCCGCAGGAAGCCGCCCGCCATGGCATACAGCTCAATCGGGATGGCCAGCGGCGAACAGCGTACGATCTGCTGGGCCATTCGGGAATCGACCTGTCACGGTTGAAGTTGGTCTGGCCGCAGCTTGGCGCCTTGAGCGACGCGATATCCAGGCAAATTGAGATCGAAGCGGCTTACGCCGTCTATGAGAGGCGGCAGCGGGAGGATATCGATACGTTTCGTCGGGACGAGGGATTGGGGATACCCGAGCAGATGGAATTTTCGGCGATCGGCGGCCTGTCGAACGAGATCCGGGAAAAGCTGGAGCGCGTGCGTCCGCGATC
>JBJHAU010000100.1:0-7883 GCA_050480665.1 Alphaproteobacteria bacterium
CTACATCATCTATCTTTCCGAAATCGGCCTTCAGGCGACGGTGATCGGCGCCTTCATCACCCTCTCTCAACTGGCGGCGGCAGGAGGAACCCTTGTGGCGGCCCGGCTCTCGCGGGTGATCGCCATCCACTGGGTCTTCCTCGGGGCGGTGGCCGTCTCGATCTTCGGCGTCTTCTCGACCCCGCTTTACGGCGCGAGCCTCGGTATTCTGGCCCTGGCCATCGCCATGCGCGGGCTGGGCCAGGGGATTTCGCAACCGGTGATGTTCATCATTCTCTCCCGGGCCGTGGGCAAGGACATCCAGGCCACCGCCATAGGGCTTCGGGCGACCGGCAACCGAATCTCCAGCCTGACCATCCCGCTCGTCATGGGCGCCATTGCCGAGTTCTGGAATCTGGACGCCACCTTCCTGCTGACCGGGATGGTGCTGCTGGCGATTCTGGGTGCTGCCGGAACCTGGCTTGCCATGGCCACGCGCGGAAAGACAGCGGCATGAGCGCACAACCGCCGTCGCACCGCCTGGAAGCTGCCATCTACGGGGCTGCCCTGTTCTCCAATTCCCTTGGCTACATGATCATGGTGGTGATGCCGCTCTGGCTGATCCATATCGGCGTCTCGCCGCTGATGCTGGGGATCATCCTTGGGGCAAGGCATTTCCTCGTCATGCTCTACTCGATTCATGGCGGCGCGATGATGGATCGCATGGACACCCGGCGAATCATGCTGGCCTTCGCCTGGGTCGGGATCATTGCCCCGTTCCTGTTTCCGATGTTTCCTGTTCCCTGGGCAATCATCCTGATCCAGATGGTGGCCGGATATTGCACGGCGATCGGATGGATCGGCGCCCAGGCGATGATCGGGCAGGCCCTGAAGGGCAGTGCCCTGCATTCCGGACGGATGAGCGCCTGTGTGCGCCTGGGGGCGCTGATCGGCCCGCCGCTGGCGGGCGGGGCATGGGATCTGGGCGGGGCATGGGCCGCCTTCGGTGTGCTGGCCCTTTGGGGGCTCGGACAATTCACCGCATCCTACTTCCTGCCCGCCACCCCGAAATCGGCGGCCGTCGCCGGTCCCCTGTTCCGGGCGCGGGATGTTCTTCCCCGCCCGGGCGATTATCTGGCGGCCCTGTCCCTTCTGGCGATCCCCACCATTGCCATCGCCATGGGGGTCGCCATTCTCAGAATTTCCGGATTCTCGATCCAGGCATCCTTCTATACGGTCTGGCTCGACAGCCAGGGCTACAGCGGCATCCTGATCGGGGTGCTGATGGCCGGCTATTCCCTGTGCGGGGGAGGAATGTCGTTACTGGTCGGCCGGATGGTGCGTCTGGTGCCGCCAATGGTGCTTTTGCTGTTCATGTCGGCGGTCTCCATCCTGATGATCACCATCACCCCCCTGCTCGGCCTGTTCTGGCTTCTGCTTGTGGCCGCCTGCCTGAATGGTGCGGCCTATGGCACATGCCAGCCTCTGCTGATCTCGATCACCTCGCAAGCCTCCCCCGAGGGGGACCAGGGCAAGGCAGTGGGGCTGCGAACCACGGCCAACCGGATCGCCGCGACCTTCGTGCCGGTTCTTGTCGGCGGCATCGTCCAGGTCGTGGGAATCGAGAACGGGTTCTTCATCACCGGATCCGCGATCCTTGCCGCGCTGCTCATCGTGGCCCTGCTCGCCCATCGTTACGAAACCCTCACCCCCCGCATCGCCCGCCACAAACCGGAAGCCGGCAAGCCCCCCACCGCTTGACCGGCTTTCGGCACGAGGCCTACACTTTCCCTGAACATTGGGGATTCCCATGGACACAACCGATTGCATCGTTATCGGCGCCGGCGTTGTCGGCCTTGCCTGTGCCCGGGCCCTGGCGCGCGAAGGGAACGAGGTGGTGATCCTGGAAGCCGAACGGCTCATCGGTCACCACGCCTCGTCGCGCAACACGGGCTGCATTCATGCCGGCATCAACTATCGGCCGGGCAGCCTCAAATCCCGGCTTGCGCGACGTGGCAAGGCCCTGCTTTACGCCTATTGCGCCGAACGCGACATTCCCCATCGCCGCTGCGGCAAGCTGATCACCGCCGTCGATGCGGAAGGGGCCGAAAGGCTTCCCGCCCTGAAGGCCAGGGCCGAAGCCAATGACCTTCTCGATCTTCACTTCCTCTCGAAGGCAGAAACCCGGGCCATGGAACCGGAACTCGCCTTCCATACCGTGCTTCACTCCCCCTCGTCCGGGATTGTCGATCCCGGGGCATTGATGCTTTCCCTGCTCGGCGAGGCAGAAGACCACGGCGCCTCGCTCGCGCTTGACACGCCGGTGCTGGGCGGCGGCCCGGTTCCGGGCGGTCTTGCCCTGTCGGTGGGCGGCAAGGCGCCGATGCAGCTGGCCGCGCGGATCGTCGTCAACGCCGCCGGTTTCGGCGCGCAGGCCATATCCCGCAGGATCGAGGGGGTGTTGCCGGACTCGATCCCCGGACAGGTTCTCCAGAAGGCCACCTACTTTGTCCTGAACGGCGCGCGGCCCTTTTCCCGCTTGATCTACCCGCTTCCCGACGAACATGACGTGGCCGTGCATCTAAGCCCCGACCTCTCCGGAACGATCCGCTTCGGCCCGGATTCCGAACCCTGCGACACCATCGACTACAGCCTCGATGAAGGCCGCGCCCCCTTCTTCTACAGGGCCGGGCGGCGGTTCTGGCCCTCCCTGCCCGACGGCGCCCTGAGCCCGGGCTGGGCGGCCGTGCGATCCAAGACCGGAACCGGACGTGCTTCCGACAACGATTTCATGATCCAGAGCCAGCAGGATCACGGGGTGGCCGGGTTGATCACCCTCTATGGAATCGAAAGTCCCGGACTGACCAGCAGCCTGGCCATCGCCGAGGCCGTCTGCCGGATCGCCCGACACGGGGGCATGGAAACTGTGCCACAGGAGCACGCCACGGGATGATTCGTTTCTCCGGCCCCTCATGACGGAACTGTTCACCCTCGTGGTCGGGCTGATCGTCGTCATGGCGGCAATCCCGCTTCTGACGATCCTGATTCTTGCCCTCGCCATTCTCAAACGTTTCGTCGTGCGCTGGCACGATCCGGTGGAACGGCTTCGATACCGGGTCAGGCTTGGCGGGAATGTGGCCTATTTCGTGGCGCTTCTGAATGCGGCGACGGTGCTTTATTTCTTTCTCGCTGCCGGCCTTCCCGTGGGGCCGCGTTTCGAGCCCTGGCTTCTCGCCGCCGCCGAACGCTTCCCCGAGGGCTGGTATCTGGCCACCACCATCGCCTTTGCCTTCGGAGGGCTGATCCTGAAGCTGACGCGTTCTCCCTATGCCGCACTGTTCCTTCTGGGACTGTTCCTGACGCAAACGGCCATGGAGCTGGCGCCTTCCCTTTTCCAGCTGATGAACGATCCCGGACTCTTCGCCCGCTTCTTTGTGGAAATCCTGCGGCTACAGGAGGTTTACGGGCTGACCACCGGCATTGCCGGATCCATCATGCGTGTCGTGATCGCCGCGCTGATCTACGGCGTCCTGATTCAGGCCGCCTATTACGGCCTGATCTGTCTCGCCCTTCTGATCGCGCTTCAGGGCAGCCTTGCCCTTCGTCGGCAAAACCGCAGGGTCTTCCTGCGCTGAACCGGGAGCATGGAGCACACGGCGCGCCTCAGCCGTTGCAACTCACGACATTCAGAAGCGCCTGACGCCCGGTTCTCGCCATGAAGTCGAGTGCCCGATCGATCGCGGCGGGCAGATCCTCCGGGTCCACCACCCTCTCCCCATGGCCGCCTGCGACCTCCACCACCTTTTCGAAGGCCGTGGTTTCGTTGAAATAGGTCAAGGGTTCGCGATTGGCGCGGGCGGCATAGCCATCCGGATACATGCCAAGGGTCGCCCGATGCACCGCATTCCACATGTGATTGTTGAAGACCACCCAGAGCACCGGAAGCTTTTCCGCTTCCGAGACATAATGGGCAGGCACCGGATTGCCGAACATGTAGGATCCATCGCCCACCGTGCAGATCACCTGGCGGGAACGGTCGGTGAGCTTGACTCCGAGCGCTGCCCCAAGGCTCCAGCCAAGGCCGCCGCCGAAGCCGAGGGAATAGAAGCTTCCCGGGCGGGTCAGCGTCATCTGCGCGAGGGCAAGCTGGCTTTCCTTCAGGATCACCGCATCGGCATCGCGCGCCTGATCGAGGCAATGGCTGATCCAGGCGGGATGGATCGGCGAGGATGCCCGTGCGGCCTCCAGCGCCGCCTTCTGCCTTGCCTTGCGCTCTTCCTGGCCCGTTGCCCACCGTTTGCGGCGCGCCTCGATTCTTGGCGCAGCCTTGCCCTCATGGCTCTCGAGCGCCGCATCGAGGAGACGAAGACTGGGCGCGAGAAGGCCGGTGATCGCCAGATCGGCAGGAAAGCTTCGAATCGGATAGTCGGACCACAGAGGATCGGCCCCCATGTGAATGACCGGACACCCCGGGGGCGGCGCGCTGGCCGAGGGGATCCACGGCACATCGCATTCGAGGACGCAGACGAGATCGGCCGTGGCCAGCCATGGATCCGGGTTGTAACCGGCATGCTGGGGATGATCGGCGGGAAGGCAGAGATAGCGGGGTTTTCGCTGGGTGACGGGAATCGCGAACCGTTCCGCAAGGGCGGCGAGCGCCGCCACCTCGCCCGGATCCTGGCCGGCTCCGGAGGTGATGATCACCGGATTGTCCGCGGCCGCGATCATTGCCGCCGCCTGATCGATCCGGGAAGGATCGGGCCAGGGCGCGCTGGCATGGGCATGACGGGAAGGCTGGTCGAAGGTAAAGGCATCAAGCCGTGTACCAAGAACCTCTCGCGGAAGGGTCATGTAGACCGGCCCGCGAGGATGCCGCATGGCCGCGTTGAGAGCCCGATCCACCGCCCCTTCGAGAACCTCGGGGCGGGCCAGCTCATAATCCCAGCGGGCCAGTTCGCGCAACATTGCCCGCTGATCGCGCATTTCCTGAGGCCAGTGAATCTCGCCACTGCGACGACCCGGCAGTTCAGGACCTTCGGTATAGGGGGTGCGCCCGGCGAACAACAGCAACGGAATGTTGCCCCTTGCGGCATTGATCATCATGTTCATGGCATTGGCGGTGCCGACATTGACATGCACCATCACCGCCTTGGGGCGTCCGCTATGAGCGTAGGCGCCCACGGCCATGGCCATGGCCAGATTTTCATGCGGGCAGGTGACAGGATGCGGCACCGGAGTACCCAAGGCCTGAGCCTTGGCATAGGCTTCGATGATCGGTGCGAAATCGGTTCCGGCATTGCCGAAAAGGGTGTCGATCCCGCGATCGGCCAGAAGCCGCAGAAAGGCATCGGCCGCCGTGACATTCTCAAGAGCCGTGCTTCCCATGTGTCCCCCCTTGTTTTTCTAAAGCGGCAGGAAAGACCCCGCTGCCTGAACCCGTGCCTCCGGACCGTTCCGGCCGCCTTCCCCAGGGAACGCCTACCAGGGAAGTTCGCGACCGTCATGGGCGAAGAACCGGCCCGAGTGCTTCATCGTGGCATCGGCGATCCCCCGGCACAACCCACGCACGGCTTCCTCTGCACCGAGCGGAGCGCTGGCGCCGCCCATGTCGGTTCGCACCCAGCCGGGATGCAGGATCAGGACAAGGATTCCCTTCCGGACAAGATCGAGCGCCAGGGAGTGTCCCGCCGCATTCAGGGCCGCCTTGCTGCTGCGGTAGCCATAATATCCGCCGCTGCCATTATCGGCGATCGAGCCCATCAGGCTGGACAGGAGGGCGATGCGCTTGCCCTTGCCCCGTTCCAGATGGGCCAGGAAGCTTTCCGCCATCGCCACAGGCGCAAGCAGGTTGACGCGCAACACCGTTTCCCAGTTGTCGTAATCGATCTCTCCGAAATGATGGCCGCGGCTCATCAGGCCGGCATTGTTCACGAGGATGTCGATGGCTTCGCCCTCGAGAGTCCGCGCAAGGCAGCCGATGGCGGAGAAATCGGCGACATCAAGGGCATGAATCTGCACATCGCCCTTCAAAGATCGCAGCGCTTCAGCCCCTTCCGGGTCGCGGCAGGTTGCAAGGACGCGGCAGCCTTCCGCCGCGTAGTGGCGGGCAAACTGAAGCCCAAGGCCGCGATTGGCGCCGGTGATCAGAACGGTGGTCATGTCGGGGCCTCCTTTCTGGAAGGGGGTTGCAAACCAGGATGCGCACCGAGATCGCATCCTGACTGAGCCTTGCCCGCGCATGGATCGCGCATGGATCGCGCCTAGACAAGGAAGAGGGCGGCAAAACCGAGAAACACGGCGAAACCGACGACATCGGTCACGGTAATCAGGAAGACTGCGGAAGCCACCGCGGGATCGACTCCGAAACGGTTGAGGGTGATGGGAATCAGAACGCCGACAAATCCGGCGACGATCAGATTCACCATCAGGGCCCCGGAAACCACCGCACCGAGGCCGGGCGACTGGAACCAGAGCCCGGCGATCAACCCGGCCAGCGATGCGAGAACGAGACCATTGAGTACGCCGACAAGAACCTCCTTGCCGACCACCCGGCCGGAATTGGCCCCCGAAAGCTCTTTCATGGCGATCGAACGCACCGCCACGGTCATCGCCTGGGTTCCGGCATTGCCCCCGATCGCCGCCACCACGGGCATCAGGATGGCAAGCGCAACAAGATCCTGAATGGTGGCCTCGAACTGCCAGATCACCAGGGACGCCACAAGGGCGCTCATCATGCTCAGAAGAAGCCAGGAAATGCGCGAACGTGATGTCCTGACAACGGCCAGGTACAGATCGTCCTCCATCACGCCGGCAAGACGCATGATGTCTTCTTCCGCCTCTTCATGGATCACATCCATGACATCGTCATGGGTGATCACCCCGACAAGCCGCCCCGCATCATCGACCACCGGGGCCGAAGCCAGATCGTAGCGGCGGAACATTCCGGCGACCTCTTCCTGGTCGATGGATACGGGAATGCTGTGAAGCTCGGCCCCGATCAGATCAAGCAGCGGCGTCGGTCGCCGGCTTCTCAGCAGCCGGGAAAGCGACACCGATCCCAGCGGATGATAGGCGGGATCGACAACATAGATATCGAAGAAGGCGTCCGGCAGGGTTTCAGCGCCCCGATCCGCTTCGTCGCGCAGATGATCGATGGCATCGCCCACGGTCCAGAACGACGGCATTGCCACGAACGCCCGATCCATGAGCCGGCCCGCGGAATCTTCCGGCCAGGCCAGAGCCTCTTCGACAAGGCGCCGATCCGTGTCTTCCAGATGCTCGAGAACCTCGGCCTGGATCGGCTCCTCAAGGTTCTCCACGACATCGACCGCGTCGTCGGTATCGAGTTCGGTGATGACCGCCGCCACCGCTTGCGGCTCCAGGGCGGCGAACAGCTCGTGCCGGACATCCTCGCGAAGATGGGTGAACAGCTCGGGGGCGAACCGGTCGCCGATCAGGTGAACAAGAGCCTGACGGATTTCGGTGGGAAGGCGCTCGACAAGATCGGCCAGGTCAGCCACATGGCGATGGGCGATCAGTGCGGAACAGGCTTCGGCATCACCGTCCGCGATGGCCTGCCTGAGGGCCGCAACCTCGGTCTCGGCCACCCCATAGAGATCATCGGAAAGATGCTCTTCGGAAGGCTCGCGGTCGGTTTGTGACATGCGCACCCCTCCTGAAGGGCAGGATGGTCAACCCTGGATGAGCCCGGCTGACGAGCCCGGCGGATACCCCGGATCGCGCCCCGGCCCGCGTCCCGATCCCGCGTCCCGCGCGAGGAGGCTCCCGGGATCCGGGACGGATCCCGCAATGACCAAGCGATGTTTCCGGGAAGAGGAAGGATCCGGGTTCAATGATGGTGCGGTCGAGAAGACTCGAACTTCCACGGGGTCTCCCCCACAGCG
>JBJHAU010000101.1:0-7852 GCA_050480665.1 Alphaproteobacteria bacterium
GCCGGTCGCCCTGGATATGCCAGTGCGGGATCACGTAATGCCCGTGCAGCAGCACCCGGTCGAGGGCCCGGGCGGCGGTGACCAGCTCGTCGCGATCGGTGGCGCCGACCAGGCTTTCGAGCAGGGCATCGACAACCGGGTCGCGAACCCCGGCAAGATTCAGGCTGCCCACCATGTCGGCGCTGGCGCTGCCCCAGTAATCGCGCTGCTCGTTGCCCGGGGTAAGGGACTGCCCCCAGACATGGACCAGCATGTCGAAATCGAAGTTGCGCCGCCGGTTGATGTATTGCGAGGTATCGACGGTGCGGGCCCGGGCTTCGATCCCGAGCCGACGCAGATTGCCGATGAAGGGCAGGACGATGCGTTCGAAGCTGGGATCGGCCAGCAGGATCTCGAAACGCATGGGCCGCCCGCTTTCGCGGTTGATCAGGCGGCCCTCGCGCACTTCCCACCCGGCCTGGTCGAGAAGATCAAGGGCCTTGAGAAGATTGCTGCGCAGCATGTCATGCCCGCCATCGGTGGCGGGGGGGGCATAGGCTGTGGTGAACACGGCTTCGGGAAGCTGATCGCGGAACGGCTCCAGCAGGGCCAGTTCCCGCGCATCGGGCAGGCCTTCGGCCGCAAGGTCGGTGTTCGAGAAATAGCTGGTGGTGCGGGCATAGGCATCGAAGAACAGGACACGGTTTGTCCAGTCGTAATCGAAGGCATGATTCAGGGCCTTGCGCACCATCGGGTCGGCAAAGACGGCGCGGCGGGTGTTGAACACGAAGGCCTGCATCCCGCTGGAACGCCCATGCGGCAGGAACAGGCGCTGGATCAGCCCGTCGCGCACCGGGGGAACGTCGTAGGCCGTGGCCCAGAACCGGGCCACGTTTTCCTGACGGAAGTCGTAATTTCCCGCCTTCAGCGCTTCCAGCGCGATGGTGCCGTCGCGATAGTAGTCGAAGCGCAGCCGTCCGAAATTGTTCTGTCCCACATTCACCGGCAGGTTCCGGCCCCAATACGAATCGACCCGTTCATAGGTGATGCTGCGGCCAGGACGAAACTCGGCGATCCGGTAGGGGCCGGATCCAAGCGGCGGGGTCAGGGTGGTGCGGTCGAAGGTCTTGTCTTCCCAGTCATGGCGGGGAAGAACGGGAAGCTGGCCGAGAATCATGGGCAATTCCCGGTTGGGGCTTGCGCCCAGATCGAAGCGAACCCGCAAAGGCGCCTCCGCCACGGCGCGTTCCACCCCGGCATAGATCACCCGATACTGCGGATGCCCGTGTTCGCGCAGGGTTTCGAAGGTGAACACCACATCCTCGGCGGTGACCGGCCGATCATCGTGGAAACGCGCCTCGGGCCGCAGGGCGAAGGCCACCCAGCGACGGTCGGGGCCGATCTCGATGGATTCGGCGACCAGCCCGTACTGGCTGAAGGGTTCGTCGGCGGAACTGACCATCAGGGTATCGAAGGGCAGGGTGCTGCCCACCGCGGCCACCCCACGCAGGGTGAAGGGGTTGAGATTGTCGAAGGTGCCGATGGCCGAAAGCCGGATCAGCCCCCCCTTGGGGGCATCGGGGTTCACATAATCGAAATGCGGGAAATCGGGGGGATATTTCGGCGCGCCATGCAGCGCGTAGCCATGCATGGGCCCGGTCGCGCCGGTCCGGGCTCCATCGGGGGTGAGGGTGGAATCGGCGGCATTGGCGGTGAAAGTGGCGAGGGTAAACCCGATTCCCGCAGCAAGCACGCCCGCCCATAGGGAAGGCCGCACGGCAGCCCATGCAGGGGCCGGAACCGATCCGGCGCGGCGCGCTGCACCGCCATGGGGGCGGTGCAGGAGACGGCGAAGAAGGGGCCAGGGGGCACAACGCGGCATGAACACCCGTATCCTGTGTCTCTGTTCGCGATCTCCGGTCCGGTTCGCGCCCCGGCTTGCATGCTGTGGCGGACGCCCGCCGCCCTCGCCTAGGGAGCTGTGTCTGCCTGCAGCAGGGCCAGGGCGGCGGCATGGGTTCGAGGATCGCCGGCCGCCACGACACGTCCGTCCGAGTGTAGCGTCAAAGGCGCGCCGGACCAATCGGTGATCACCCCGCCGGCCCCCTCGATCACCGGCACCAGGGCGGCAAAATCATAGGCCTTCAGGTCGGCCTCGACCACCAGGTCGACATGCCCGCTGGCCAGCAGCCCATAGGCGTAGCAATCCGCTCCGTAAAGCGCGTGGCGTACACCGCGGCAGACACGGTCGAAGGCCGCGCGATCTGCGCCCGTGAACATGTCGGGGCTGGTGGCATACAGCATGGCCTCGCCAAGTTCCGGGCAGCTGCGGCTCGTGATCGGTTCCCGGTTGAAGGTGCTGACCTTGCCCCGTGCCCCGCGCCAGCGCTCGCCCAGGATCGGCTGGTCGATCAGGCCAAGCGCGGGGATTCCGTCCAGGGCCACGGCGATGAGAGTGCCGAACAGCGGTTTGCCGGTGATGAAGGATTTGGTGCCGTCGATGGGATCGAGAACCCAGACGATATCGGCCTCGGGGTGACGGCGTTCGCCTTCCTCGCCGAGAATGCCATGATCGGGGAAGTGCCGGGTGATGATCGCCCGTATGGCCTCTTCGGCCTCGCGGTCGGCCCGTGTCACCGGGCTGCTGTCGGTCTTGCTGTCAACCGGAAGCGGGGTGCGGAAATAGCGGGAGGTGATGCGGCCTGCCGCATCGGCGGCCTCATCGGCGACGGAAAGCAGCTGATCGATCATCGCCGGAGTCATGCCGAACGCCACCCCGCCGTCGCCGTTCAGGGCAGGGGAATGGGGTTGTCCGAAAGGGTGCGAAGATAGGCGATCAGATCGGCGCGTTCGGAAGCGCTGCGAATTCCCGCGAAGGCCATTGTCGTGCCGCGCGCGAAGTCGCGCGGATTGGCGATGAAGGCGTTCATCGCCTCCACATCCCAGCTGCCTTCAAGTCCCTGAAGGGCGCGGGAATAGTTGAATCCGTCGATTGCGGCAATCTCCATGCCGAGAATGTCCCAAAGGGGCGGGCCGACCCTGTTGGGGCCACCTTTTTCGAAACTGTGGCACACGGCGCAGCGCCTTGCTGCGGCTTCACCGCTTTCGACCGATGCGGCGGCAAGAAGCGGGGCGATGGGAGGCAGATCGGGTTCGGTCCGGGCGGGGGCTGCCGCCACTGCGGTGGGATCTTCGATGGTGCCGCTGGCCGTGTAGATCACACGGTCGGGAACCTCGGCCGTCATGATGGCGTCGCCCACGATGTCGATGGTCTTGAAGGCGAGCAGCGCCACCAGGATGGCGCCGACGATCTTGTTGATTTCCAGTGTGGACATTACCTGCTCCGGTTCGCAAACTGCCGTGGCCGGGTCACGGCGGGCCAGAGAGTAACGATTCCGGCGCGCTCTGTCCAATGCCAATGACCCTTGCGGCGGAAGGGGCATGAATCCGGGGATTTTCCCTAAAAAGGAACGGGATCACAAGGACTTGGCCACACGCTTCCCGCGGCGGCAGGTCGGTTCGGGATCAGGAGCGCAGACCGATGAGGGCAGTGAAGGCAGTGGTGATCATTCCGGCGCGGCTTGGCTCGACCCGTCTGCCGCGCAAGCCGCTGGCCGATATCGGCGGTGCGCCGATGATCGTGCATGTCTGGCGGCGGGCGATGGAGGCCGCGCTCGGGCCGGTGATCGTGGCCGCCGCCGAGCAGGAGATCGTCGATGCGGTGCGCCATGGGGGGGGCGAGGCGGTGCTGACCCGCCCCGATCTGCCATCGGGATCGGATCGCGTGTTCGAAGCCCTTGAGGCGGTGGATGCGGATCATCGTTTCGATGCGGTGATCAACGTGCAGGGCGACCTGCCCGACCTTGATCCCACCTTCCCGAGGCTGGCGGCAGCCCTGCTTTCCGATCCGGCGGTCGATTGCGGCACCCTGGCCGCCCCCATCCGGGATGCGGAAGAGGCGAACGATCCCCACGTGGTCAAGGCCGTTGTCGCGATTCCGCCGGATCGCGAGGATCCCGAAGCCTCCGGCCGGGCGCTCTATTTCAGCCGCGCCGCGGTGCCTGCCGGCCCTGGTCCGTTGTGGCATCATGTCGGCCTCTATGCCTGGCGGCGGCGAAGCCTCGCCCGGTTCGTCAATCTTCCGCCAAGCCCTCTGGAACAGCGCGAAAGGCTGGAACAGCTCCGCGCCCTGGAGTCGGGGATGCGGATCGACGTGGCCTTCGTTGACACCCCGCCGGTGGGGGTCGATACTCCCGCCGATCTTGAGCGCGCCCGCGCCCGCCTGTGCACCGCCATGCCCCTTCGCACAGCCTCTCCAGGGGACTGAACCAGGGGACTGATGCGTGCCGCTGTCCTGAAGTCCTCGCGAAAGTCTGCCCATGTCCCCGCACAAGCCGTTGCCTGTGTCTGCCACCAAGCCCGGCACCAAGCCCGGCACCAAGCCCGGGAACGGCTCTGTCATTGCCTTTCAGGGCCTTCCCGGGGCCTATTCCGACCTGGCCTGCCGTCAGGTCTTTCCGGGAAGGCGAACGCGCCCCTGCCAGACCTTCGAGGAAGCCTTCGAGGCAGTCGAGCAGGGTCATGCCGCGCTCGCCATGATCCCCATCGAGAATTCCGTGGCCGGGCGGGTGGCCGATATCCACCAGCTGATCCCCCACGCCCGGCTGCACATCATCGGTGAACATTTCCAGAGGGTGAATCATCACCTTCTCGCCCCGGCGGGCGCCAGCCTTGCCACCGTCCGCCTTGTGCGAAGCCATGTTCACGCCCTGTCGCAATGCCGGGCCTTTCTTCATGCCCGGGGGCTCACCCCTGTGCTGCATGCGGATACGGCCGGCGCCGCGCGGGAGATCGCCGAGCGGGGCGACCTTACGGAAGCGGCGATTGCCTCGGAACTCGCGGCCGAGATCTACGGGCTGCAATCCCTGGAAGCGAATATCGAGGATGCCGCGCACAACACCACGCGCTTCGTGATCCTCGGCAAGGATCTGATCGATCCCGGCCTTCCCGATGCCGGACACTCGCCCGATGCCGGACACTCGCGCGCAGGCGGGCAGGGCGAGAGAGGGCAGGAGGTGATGACCGCCTTCCACTTCAGCGTCCGCAACATTCCCGCCGCGCTCTACAAGGCGCTGGGCGGGTTTGCCACCAATGGCGTGAACATGACCAAGCTGGAAAGCTACATGGAGGAAGGCAACTTCGCCTCCAGCGCCTTCTATGCCGAGATCGAGGGACATCCCGAACAGCCCGCCGTGGCGCGCGCCCTTGAAGAGCTGCGCTTCTTTTCCGGGTCCATCAGGATCATCGGCATCTTTCCGGCGCACCCCTTCCGCCGCGCCATGACCTGAAACAGAAGGCGGGCCTGCGGCGATGGAGGCCTTTCTCCTTTCCACCCTGATCGTGGCGCTCGCGGAAATCGGCGACAAGACCCAGCTGCTCGCCCTCGTTCTGGCTGCCCGCTATCGCCGCCCGCTGCCGATCCTGCTGGCCATCACCGTGGCAACCCTGGCCAACCATGCGCTGGCGGCCGGCTTCGGCACCCTGGCCGCCGCCTGGCTGGGGCCTGCATGGATGCGCTGGATTCTCGGCCTCGGCTTTCTGGCGATGGCGGTATGGATCCTTGTGCCCGACAAGGCCGAAGCGGGGCCTGCCCTTCGCAACCGAAGCGCCTTCATGGCCAGCCTGATCGCCTTTTTCCTGGTCGAGATGGGCGACAAGACCCAGATCGCCACCATTGCCCTGGCGGCCCGGTTCGAATCCTTCTTTCCGGTGCTGTTCGGCACCACCTTCGGCATGATTCTGGCGAACGCCCCTGTGGTCGTTCTGGGAGGCATGCTTTCGGCGCGGATTCCGCTGATCTGGGTTCGGGGGCTGGCGGCGCTTCTGTTCCTGGCCATCGGCCTCGTGATCCTTCTGGATCTCGGGGGTTTTCTGATTCTCTGACCGCAGGCCGGTTGCGTTTCCGGCGGTCAGGCAAGCCCTTCCACCCATTCGCGGATCAGCCGCCGGGCGATCGAGACAGGGCGCGGCAGATGCGCGCCAAGCCCCTGTTTCATTGCCTCCTCCCGGTCGCGCGCGGCCATCAGCGTCCGGACTTCGGCACGATCGAACCAGCGGGCATCGGCCAGCTCGTCGGGGTTGCAGCGGATTTCGGTGCTGGCCGCCTCGGCATAAAATCCCACCATCAGCTGCGAGGGAAAGGGCCAGGGCTGGGAATGGGCATAATCCACCCGCCCGACACGGATTCCGGTCTCCTCCATCACCTCGCGGGCGACCGCCTCTTCCAGGGCCTCGCCCGGTTCGACAAAACCGGCAAGGGTGGAATACATGGACACGTCGCGTCCCGGCCTTCGGCCAAGAAGGCAGCGGTCGCCGTCGGTCACCAGCATGATCACCGCGCAATCGGTTCTCGGAAAATGGGTGATGCCGCAGGCGGGATTGGTGCAGACCCGGATATGTCCGGCATCCCGAACCTCGGTCGGTGCGCCGCAGGCGCCACAGAATCCGTGGCGCCGGTGCCAGTGGATGAGGGCCCGCGAATAGGCCATCATCTGCGCATCGGCCGGATGCAGCAGCGCGGCGACATCGCGGATATCCACGAAGCTGCCGCCTTCGGGCAGGGCCGGATGCCCGGCGGGATTCTCGATATGCGAGATATCGACGGCAAAGGTTGCCCGATCCTCCACCAGCCCCAGAAGAACGGGCCCCGGCTCGGGGATGCCCAGGCTGTCGAGCCCCGAAGCGCGGATCAGGCCCGGTTCGGGGCGGTTCGCGGAAAGGACAAGGTGGCGATCCCGCCAGACCGGGATCAGGCGGGTGGCCTGCTGGCGGAACAGGGTTTCGATCCATTCCCGGTCGCCGCGTCTCAGGCCGGCCCTGTCGAACCCGCCTCCGGCAAAGATGTTGGGGGGCTTGATCGGGGGTTTCACGGGGCTGGCTCCTGCCCGACCGGTCCGGCGGCAAACAGCAGCAGGGAAAACCATTCCCGGGAATCAGACCATTGCCTGAGCGGCCGATATCCCAGCGGCTTCAGGGTCTCGCTGAAGGCATCGGGATCGAACTTGCGTGAAATCTCGGTGCGGATCGTCTCGCCCTCGGCAAGATCGAGCTCTGCATCGAGAGACCTGAACCGGATCGTCTGGCGTTGCAGGCTTTCCAGATGCATCTCGATCTGGTGACGGCGCATGTCGTAGTGGGCGCGGTGGCGGAACAGGCGGGTGTCGAAGGTGGCCCCGAAGCGGGCATTCAGATGATCGAGCAGATTCAGGTTGAAGGCGGCGGTCAGCCCTTCGGCATCATTGTAGGCCGCCTCGATCACCGCCGGGGCCTTTTGCCGGTCGATTCCGAGCAGAAGAAAATCACCCGGCGCCATCGCCTGGCGAAGCGAGCCCAGAAAGGCGCGGCGTTCGGAATCGGTGAAATTGCCGATGGTCGAACCGAGGAAGAGAAACAGCCGGCCTTCCGAAGGGCAGGGATGCAGGGCCTGCAGCGCCATGTCATAGGTTCCGGAATAGGCGATGATACGAACCCGGGGATGCGCCTCGGCGATGGCGATGGCGCTCTCGCAAAGGATTTCCTCGGAAATGTCGATGGGAACGAAGCTGGTTTCCTTCGCGCTGGCCGCCTCGAAGGCGGCAAGGAGAAGCCGCGTCTTGGTTGCGGCACCGCTTCCCAGCTCGACGATCTCGCAAGGGCCGGTGGTTTCGGCGATCTGCGCCGCGTGGTCGGCAAGGATACGGCGTTCGGTGCGGGTGGGGTAGTATTCCGGGGTTTCGCAGATCTTCTCGAACAGGGCCGAACCCTTTTCGTCATACAGATAGCGGCACGGCACCGTCCGCGGGGATCCGCAAAGCCCGGCCAGCAGGTCCTCGCC
>JBJHAU010000102.1:0-7830 GCA_050480665.1 Alphaproteobacteria bacterium
CCTGTTTCTTGCCTGTCCTGACCAATCTGCCGCCGTTCCGGATGGCGGCATTGCGATCCTGTGCCGGGACCATGCCCTGCCCCGGCGGGGCGATCACGGAGCCTGGGGCGTTCTGGGAATCTCGGCGATCAGGGCCACCCGGCTGAACCCGGCGACATTGATCGTTCCCATCACCTCGACGATCCGCCCGTATACGGCGGCCCGATCACCACGGACGAAGATTCTTGTGTCCGGCCGGGTTCCGGTGATCGCGACCAGCCGGGGCACCAGCTGATCGATTTCAACCTCGGTTTCCTGAAGGTATATCTGCCCCTCACGATCGATGGTGATGACGAGCGGCTCATCCTCGCCGCTGAGGGGGGCGGCCTGTGTCTGCGGCAGATCGACAGGAACCCCCACCGTCAGAAGCGGCGCGGTCACCATGAAGACAATCAGCAGAACCAGCATCACATCGACCATGGGCGTGACGTTGATCTCGCTCATGGGTCGGCGGGCGCGGCGTCCTCCTTCCCGGCGAGAGACCAGATGCGCGCCCATTCAACCCTTCTCCTGCAATTGGCGCGAGAGGATCGCCGTGAAATCGGTGATGAACCCGTCGAGCCGCCCGGAATAGCGCGACAGATCATGGGAGAACTTGTTGTAGGCGATCACCGCCGGAATCGCGGCAACCAGGCCAAGGGCGGTGGCGAACAACGCTTCGGCGATCCCCGGCGCGACCACAGCCAGCGAGGTATCGCGGGCGATGGCGATGGCCTGAAAGCTGTTCATGATCCCCCAGACGGTCCCGAACAGGCCGACGAAAGGCGCCGTCGCCCCCACAGAAGCAAGGAAGATCATGTGCTTTTCCAACCGGTCCATCTCCCGGGACTGTGTGGTTCCCATCACCTTCTCGACACGGTGATGCAGGGATTCGCGTCCGGTCTCGGTGGCCAGAAGCCCCTTGGACCGGCTGCGTTCCCACTCCGCCATGCCGGAAGCGAAGAGCGATTCCATGGGATCGGCCGGGCGGGCGCCCACCCTGTCGTAAAGATCCTCAAGGGCGCCGCCGGCCCAGAAACTGTCTTCGAAGGCATCGGCATCCTTCATCAGCTGTCGGAAACGGCGCTGCTTCTCGTAGATGATCGCCCAGCACCAGAACGATGCCAGGATCAGCAGAATCATCACGGCCTTGACCACGATATCGGCCTGGAGAAACAACCCCCAGATGGACACATCGATCGCCGCATGCCCTCCGAGCGACACCGCTTCGATTGCCGTTGGCTCCATGATTCAGTTTCCTCTTGCTGGTTGGATTTCCTGACGGACAGACTGAAGGACAGACAGGGGGACAGGCTGGCGCTTCCGGGGAAGAGAGCGGCGGAGATGGCGCTGTCTCATGATGTCACCCCATGCCCTTGCCGCAGACCGGGCCGCTCCTTCGCAGGGTCGGAAGACCAGACGGCCCGTCCGGCTTCCGCAAAACGGGCGGCAATATCCGGCGGAAGCCGCGTGGGGCGACCGGAAGCGTTGACGCAGGCCAGCTGAACCGCAAGAGAGGCACAAAGCCCCTGCGCCCCGTGGATGTCCTGCACCAGGGTCAGGCTGGCCGGACGCACCTCCTCCACACGGCTGGCCACATCGAGAAGATCGTCCAGATGCGCCGGGGCGCGGTAGTCCACGCTCAACCGGCGGACGGCAAACGCGACCCCTGTGTCTTTCGCCATGGCGCGCTGCGCGATACCGAAGCTGCGCAGCCATTCGGTGCGGGCCCGTTCCGCGAATTTCAGGTAATTCGCGTAGTAGACGACACCGGCCGTGTCCGTGTCCTCGTAATAGACCCGGACCGGATGATGATGAACAATCGCCCCGCTTTCCTTCACCCGTCCTCTCCTTCCCTTTCGGGCCGCGCGGCCGCATCGCCATCGAAAAGCGGCAGGGCTGCCGATCCTCTGGACGCAGCCGAGGCCGGTGGCGGCATCAGGCCAAGGTGGCCCCATGCGGTCTCCGTCAGCTGGCGGCCACGGGGTGTGCGCTGGATCAGCCCCTGCTGAAGCAGGAACGGCTCGATCACATCCTCGATGGCGTCGCGCTGCTCCGAAAGCGCCGCCGCCAGGGTATCGACCCCCACCGGCCCGCCGCCATAATGTTCGGCCATCATGGCAAGATAGCGACGATCAAGGGAATCGAGTCCCCGCTGATCCACCTCGAGCCGTGTCAGGGCGTCATCGGCTGTGGCCGTATCGATCGCATCCTTGCCCGCGACCACCGCGAAATCGCGAACCCGGCGCAACAGGCGGTTGGCCACGCGCGGGGTTCCCCGGGCCCTGCGGGCAATTTCGGACGCGCCGCCATCATCGAGGGCGATTCCCAGGATTCCCGCGCCGCGCTTGAGAATCCGCTCCAGGTCACGGGTCTCGTAGAAGGCAAGGCGCAAGGGGATTCCGAAGCGGTCGCGCAGGGGTGTGGTGATCAGCCCGGTGCGGGTGGTGGCCGCGACAAGAGTGAACGGCGCAAGGGTAATACGCACGCTTCGCGCGGCGGGACCTTCGCCGATCATCAGATCCAGCTCGAAATCCTCCATCGCCGGATAGAGAACTTCCTCCACCACGGGCTGAAGCCGATGAATCTCGTCGATGAACAGCACGTCGCGCGGCTGAAGATTGGTCAAAAGGGCCGCCAGATCGCCGGGGCGGGCGATCACCGGGCCCGAGGTCATGTGAAACCCCACCCCCAGCTCGTTGGCAACGATCCGTGCAAGGGTCGTCTTGCCAAGCCCGGGAGGGCCGGACAGCAACACATGATCCAGCGCTTCCTCGCGCCCGGACGCGGCGCGGATGAAGACGGAAAGATTGTCCCGAACCCGGTCCTGCCCGGTAAAATCGGCAAGGCGCGCCGGACGCAGGGCTTCGTCGCCATCGCCCGCATGGCCGGTTCCGGAAACCAGGCGTTCGTCGTCATGCGTCGTCACGAGGCAACCCCCAGACGTCTGAGCCCATCGCGGATCAGGATTTCGAGCGGCACCCCGGCCTCCGTTTCGGACCCGGCACCGGCATCCGCCAGGGCGCGCGCGGCCTCATGGACGGCGGCGAAGGCCTCGCTGCGGCCATAGCCGAGATTGACCAGGGCCGAAACCGCATCGGCGATGACCAGTGAAGGCGAAGCCCCCGCCACATCGCCTTTCGCGGAAAGGCCATCATCCGGCGAGGCGGCCTTTCCGGCAGTCGGCCGAAAGGGTCCCGCCGCCCGGGCCAGGGCCGCCGTGCCGGCCTTGTCCTGAAGTTCGGCGATGATCCGCTGGGCAAGTCTCGGGCCGACACCGGAGGCTCGCGAGAGCGCCACCTTGTCGCCCGCCGCAAGCGCCTGCCCCAGGGCGTCGGGGGGCAGCACCGACAGGATCGCCAGGGCCACCCTGGCGCCGACCCCCTGCACGGTCGTGAGCAGGCGAAACCACTCGCGCTCGAGCGCGGTCAGGAAACCGAACAGGTGGATATGATCCTCGCGGACATGGGTTTCCACGGCAAGACGGACCGATTCCCCGATGGCCGGAAGGGCCGCAAGGGTTCGGGCGGAACAGAACACCAGGTAACCGACCCCCCCGACATCGATCACGGCGAAATCCTCGCCGGTATCCTCGATCCTGCCGTTCAGCGAGGCGATCATGCCCGGCCTCTTCCCGCGCGGGAAAAGGCCCGGGACGGTACAGAGGCTCCAGCACGCCCCGGGCCAGCGGAGGACGGCATGGAGATTTCGGCGGATGCAGCGGAGCGCCCAAGCCCCCAGCGGGCGGCGGTACGATCCCGATGCGCATGGCAGATCGCCACGGCGAGGGCATCGGCGGCATCACCTTCTTCCACCCGGGCCAGCGGCAGAAGGGTTCGCACCATCATCGCCACCTGTGCCTTCGACGCGTGGCCGGTGCCGACCACCGCCTGCTTGACCATGGTCGAGGCATATTCCGCAACCTCGATCCCCGACAGCGCCGGGGCCAGCATCACCACCCCCCTCGCCTGGCCGAGCTTCAGGGTGCTCTGGCCGTTGCGGTTGACGAACACGGCTTCCACGGCCGCCGCTTCGGGTCGATGGGTCTTGAGCACCGAACGCACGGCATCGAACAGCGCGGCAAGGCGGCTGGCCATGGGCGATGCAGGATCGCCGATGATCACACCATGGGCCACATGGCGCAAGCCGCCATCGGCGGCATCGATGATGCCCCAGCCGGTGGCCCGCAAGCCGGGATCAAGGCCGAGAAGGCGCATGGGGGACAGGCTGTGTTTCAGACATCGAGCGCGTCCATGACCGCATCGGGAATCTCCATGTTGGACGACACCGAACGCACATCGTCATTGTCCTCCAGCGCCTCGATCAGGCGGATCAGGGTACGGGCGCATTCCTCGTCGACCTCGACGGTCGATTGCGGCTTCCATGTCAGCCCGGCACTTTCCGGTGTGCCGAACCGCTGTTCGAGCGATTCCGAGACGGCTGCGAAATCTTCCACCGCACAGACCACCTCATGGCCCTCAGCGCCGGAATCGACATCCCTGGCCCCGGCCTCGAGGGAGGCTTCGAACATCGCGTCCGGATCGGCGGCCTCCGCCGGATAGGAAAGGCTGCCGACACGCTCGAACTGGAAGGCGACCGAACCGGATTCGCCGAGGTTGCCGCCGTTCTTGGCAAACAGGGAGCGCACCTCGGCCGCGGTCCGGTTGCGGTTGTCGGTCAATGCCTCGACAATCAGCGCGACCCCGCCCGGGCCATAGCCCTCATAGACGATCTCTTCATAGCTGGCGCTATCCTCGCCACCGGCGCCGCGCCGGATCGCCCGCTCGATCCTGTCCTTCGGCATGTTCTGCGCCTTGGCCATGGCCACGGCCGTGCGCAGGGCGGCGTTGAAGGCGGGATCGTCGCCATTGCGGGCGGCAATGCTGATTTCGCGTCCGAGCTTGGTAAAGATCCGGGCGCGCTTCGCATCCTGCGCCCCCTTCCGATACATGATGTTCTTGAATTTAGAATGGCCTGCCATGGAACCCCTGCACCTGCTTGCACCAAGGAATGGGGAAAACGGGGTTCACTCTACCATATCTTGGGAAAAAAAGCAGTCCCTGCCTTCCTTTCGGCCTGGCAGGACAGAGCGAGATACCGAACCGCCGCCACCCCGGCCTAATCCCGCATTATGGCCAAACCGGGGCAGCCCGCGCCCCCTAACTCCATTCCGGATCCGGGATCGGCCCGCCCGGCGTGGATCTGCCATGGATCGACCCTGAATCGACCATGGTCGATTCAGGGCAAAATCCGGCAGCACAGAGAGGGCAAGGGAGAGAAACGGGGGAAGGATCAGGGCTCCATGCCAACAAAGCCAGAAAACCGCTCAAGTCATTATGCCTAGGCTTTAAGGCCTTCTTAATGATTAATCTGTATTTGTTTCAGCGTAGGCTTAAGCATGGTCAGAGACAACCCTCCAGCACGCCGCGTGACCATGCCACCGATACCCCCCGCAACCAACCCGATGAGCAGAACCGATGATCCCAGCAGCGAGCACAGCGAAGAAAGACAGCCTCCCCCCACGCCATCACGGCAATCCCCGCACCGCCCCGGATGCGGGTGGGCGCGGCAAGGGCACAACAGAATCGCGTTTGTCCCCTGCCCCCGCCCTTACCCTGGCAAATGACAGCACCGATACCTTGAACGCCCCTCTTCGGGGCCCCCATGTGCCGGATTCTTCATCGCCAGGCTCCATGGGCTCCAAGGGCTCCATGGAGCGGGGGCCGGATCGCAGGGCGTTTCTCGGCCTCGGGATCGGGCTGTTCGGGCTTGCGATCGCCCCGATTCCCTTCTTCATGGTGATTGCGGCCGGGCTTGGCGACGGGATCGGCGCATCCCTCGAGGCCATCCTGATCACCGCCGCCCTGGTTCTGCCCTGCACCCTTGTGCTTGCGCGCCGGGCGATCCTTCGTCTGGCCCGGCATCATGACGCCCTCATCCGGAATCTCGATCATCGGGCACGGGGTGCAACCGGGATGCCGCCGCCCATTCCCGCCGGGCCAGGCGCCGACGCCATCGGCGAAGCGCTGGAAAGACTCGACACCAGGCTGGACGCCGCGCTGCGCCATGCCCAGATCATCGATCAGCTGCCGATCAACGTGATGACCTGTGATCCCGAAAATTTCCGGATCGATTACGCCAACCGCGCAACGCTTGAAACGGTGCGCCAGCTGGAACACCTGCTGCCGGTCAGGGCGGAAGACCTGGTCGGCACCTGCATCGACATCTTCCACAAGCATCCGGATCATCAGCGCCGCCTGCTTGCGAACCCGGCCAACCTGCCCCATCACGCGACCATCGCCCTTGGCGAGGAATCTCTCGAACTCAGGGTTTCGGCACTGACCGGGGCGGATGGAACCTATCTTGGCCCCATGGTCTCTTGGAGTGTGGTGACCGACGCTGTCCGCAAGGAACGGGAAACCTCGCGGCTTCTGACCATGCTCGAAGACATGCCCATCAACATCATCACCTGCGACCCCCATGACTTCAAGATCGACTACATCAATGGCACCAGCCTCAAGACCCTGAAGAAGATCGAACATCTCCTGCCGGTCAAGGTGGACCAGATCCCCGGGCAGAGCATCGACATCTTTCACAAGCATCCCGAGCACCAGCGCCGTCTTCTGTCGGATCCTGCCAACCTGCCCCACAACGCCAAGATCAAGCTTGGCGACGAGACCCTGGACCTTCGCGTCTCGGCCATCACCGATGCCGGGGGCGCCTATCTCGGCCCCATGGTGACATGGAGTGTGATCACCGACCGGGTCCGGCTGGCCGATGACTTCGAGACCCATGTGAAGGTGGTTGTCGATTCCGTCTCCTCTGCCTCCACCGAAATGCAGGCCACTTCGCAGGCCATGTCGGCAACGGCCGAGGAAACAAGCCGCCAGTCGACAGCCGTGGCCGCCTCTTCCGAGGAGGCGAGCAACAATGTGCAGACCGTGGCCTCGGCTGCGGAGGAACTCTCCGCCTCTGTGGCCGAGATTGCCGCCCAGGTCGGCCAGAGCACGCGCATTGCCCAGAGCGCCGTTGAACAGGCGGAACAGACCAACCGGCAGATCCAGCAGCTCGCCGAAGCGGCGCAAAGGATCGACGAAGTGGTCAAGCTGATCAGCGACATTGCCGCCCAGACCAACCTTCTGGCCCTGAACGCCACCATCGAGGCCGCCCGGGCCGGCGATGCCGGAAAGGGCTTTGCCGTGGTGGCTTCGGAAGTCAAGAGCCTTGCCAACCAGACCGCCAAGGCCACAGAGGAAATCGCCGCCCAGATCGCCGCAGTCCAGAACGCGACCACCGATTCGGTTTCGGCCATCGATGGGATCAGCCGGGTGATCGGCGAAATCAGCGAAATCTCGACCGCCGTGGCCTCCGCCGTCGAACAGCAGGGCGCAGCAACACAGGAAATCGCCCGCAATGTTCAGCAGGCTGCGGAAGGCACACGCGATGTCTCCGCCAACATCACCGGGGTCACCCAGGCTGCGGCGGAAACCGGAACATCGGCGGGGCAGGTTCTTGAAGCCGCGGGCGAGCTGTCCGAGCAATCGGAAAAACTGGCAAGCGCGGTGGACAGCTTCCTGGCCCAGATTCGCGCCATGTAGGGCCGGATCGAAGGCGCGGAACGATGCGCGGATAGGAACGCGCATCGGAACAGGGAAAGGCGACCGTCTCTTCAGCCCTGTCCCGAAGATCAGGGGTCACCGGCCGGGCTCCCCTCCCCCCGGATCAACGGCCGGTCGATGGAAGGCGGCGTCTCAGGCGCCGCCTTTCCCCTTGCCAGGCCCGGGGCCGCCTCCGGCCTCTGGCCCGAGGCCG
>JBJHAU010000103.1:0-7792 GCA_050480665.1 Alphaproteobacteria bacterium
CGCTGGTTTCTTGATCGCATTGCCACGCATATCCTCGCCTTCGAAGGCGAAAGCCATGTCGAGTGGTTCCAGGGGAATTACGCGGATTATGAAGAGGATCGCAGGAAGAGGCTGGGCGATGCGGCCTCGCAGCCTCATCGTATCCGCTACAAGCCGCTTGTGCGCAACTAGGGCAGGATTCGGCCTGTCGGCCCGGTTCCGTGCCGGATGGGGCGTCGCAGGCCGGCGTTCCGGATCCGGTGCGACGCCAGGCTAGGGGCGGGAGAGCTGCGCCTCGAACCGGGCGACGGCATTGCGCAGGGCGGCATTCAGCCCATCGACCCCGTCGCCCGAACGGGTGATCACCGAAACGAACTGGCGGCGGTGGGTCAGCGGCATGGAAATGCCCTCGATCCTGAGATCGATCGCCTTCAGGGCACTGTTGACCTCATGCACCTGCATTTCCAGGGCAATGGGCGGCCCGGAAATCTGGTGGATCAGGGCATCGACACGGAATTCGCCCTCGTCCATCGGGGTGGTGCGGACCACCTCGATCGTCTCGCCCCTGTATTTCTTGAACAGGGCGGCGTAGTTGTGGGCGACATAGATCTCGTAGAGGTCAAGGAACTCGGCGAAGCTTTCGGGGCTGGTCTGGCGATAGAAGGGCCCGAGAACCGAGCGTCCCACCTCGGGTACGTCAAAGGCCTCTGCCAGGAGGGCGCGCATGCGATCGACGCGGTCGGCATCGCTGATGTCGGACGCCGTCAGGTCGCGGATGGCACTGTCGCCGATGCCCTGAACGAAGTTGCGGGCATCTTCGCTGGTGGCGGCCCTGGACAGGGAGGTGAAGACCAGAAGCATGCCCAGAAGGCAGTACAGCAGCACCGTGCTTCGGCGAAGGAGGGTGGTGGTGTCTGGTCCGGGCATGGCCATGAAGGGCGGATCCTGAAGAGCTGAGGAGAACTGGAACGGGCTCCGGATTCAAGGCCGTTCAGTGCTGTTCCGAATCGGTCGGCGGCGTCCAGCTCTGCTGCTGGCCCGAAAGGTTGGTCAACTGCGGCACGGGCTGGGACGGGACATCGTTCCGGTGCTGGATCAGGTTCTCGCGGCGCTGACGATGGATGGTGCGGATCGCCACGTAATAGTCGAGGGCGGTTCGTTCCAGTTCATCCAGAACCTCGAGGTTGCGGGCCCGGAAATCGACGGCGGTCACCCCGGCACGGGTGTAGGTCAGGTAGCGCTTGTCATTGTTGCGGGCCCACATGTTGACCGGGTCGAGATACCATTCGGTGGCCAGGCCGACTGCATCGCGGGGATTGGAGGGGCCAAGCAGGGGCAGCACCAGATAAAAGCCTTCGCCCACACCCCAGACACCCAGCGTCTGTCCGAAATCGGCCGTGTGGCCCTCGATTCCGAGATGGGTTGCGGCATCCCAGATACCAAAGACGCCCAGCGTGGTGTTCACCATGAAGCGACCAAGGGTGCGGCCTGCACGTTCGCCTTCGCCCTGAAGCACGTCATTGGCCAGGACGACCGGCGAGCGAAGATTGTTCAGGAAGCTGTTGACGCCGGTCTGGACCGGTTCGGGAAGGGCTTCCTTGTAGACGACCGCAGCAGGACGCAGCAGCATCTTGTCGACCTGCATGTTGAACGAGAAGATGGCCCGGTTGAGAGGTTCAAGCGGATCGTTGTCGGCCTCGAACTCGGCGCGCGCCACGGGATCCTCGGGCGGGGTGGCGCAGGCCGAAAGGGAAAGCCCAAGAACCGCCACGCAAAGGGCCACAAGCCAGGCAGGCCCGTGCTTTCGGGGGGTACGCTCCTGATCGGCCTTGTGGCTGCTTGTCTCACCCATGGTTCCGACTCTGTCCCTGTCTCTGGCTCTGTCTCTGTTTTCGAACCTGCCCCTGAACAATCCCGGGATCAGCCCGACCTGAACGACCATACGCCACTGATCGGGGCGGAGAGTGCCGCAATTTCTCGGGACTGGCAAGCCCCATCCATCCCGTTTCGGCAGCATCGGCGCAAAGCGGTGAAGGGCGGGTTAAGGGACGCGAGAGGGCGTGGCGAAGCCCGGTCTTCCGGAAGATCAAGGCCTCTGTTCCTCGCGTGGTTTCCATCTGCATCCCTCGGCCCGCAACGTCCGATTTCGCGCAAGTCTCGAAAAAAGGTATAGCTTGCGATCCGAAAATATCCAAATATATTTATGCGGTCATCCTTCGGAGATGGGTTGGTCCGTTTCTCAGGCCCGCATCGCGCAGGGGGGCGCTCCGGCAGATCGCGCCGGTGGGATTGCGGGCTTACCCCGAGCCTTAAGGGTTCCGGTGAGTTACCGTTGAGTATCAAGGGTTTCAGGGAGCAAGAGCGCATGGAAGTCCGCACGAGAGCCGACAGGAAAGATCGTGAATCATGAACGACCTTGAAGATTATCTTGCGGCTCTCCGCGCTGCTGCCGAGCAGACCCGTATCCGTATCCTGCTGCTCTGTGCCGAGCGCGAGTTGACCGTGACGGAACTGACCCAGCTTCTGGGCCAGAGCCAGCCGCGGGTGTCGCGCCACCTGAAGCTGATGGTCGATGCCGGCCTTCTGGAGCGGTTCCGCGAAGGCACCTGGGCGTTTTACCGGCTGTCGCGCAAATCGCGCGCCTCGGCGCTGGCCTCGGCTCTTGTCGGCTGGGCCCCGGAAGGCGATGCGGTGGCCACCAGCGACCGGCAGCGCCTGGCCGCGATCACCGCCGAACGCGATGCCCAGGCGGCCGACTATTTCCGCCGCAACGCCCTGGAGTGGGATCGTATCCGCAAGCTGCATGCCGATGACAGGCTGGTGGAAGCCCGTCTGCTCGAACGGATCGGTGACGGCCCGATCGGGGATCTTCTCGATGTCGGCACCGGAACCGGCCGCATTCTGGAACTGCTCGGCCCAAGGGCGACCTCGGGGCTCGGGATCGACATCACCCGCGAAATGCTTTCCGTGGCCCGCTCCCATATCGAAAAGGCAGGGCTTGATCATTGTCAGGTGCGCCTTGGAGACATGTACGGGCTGTCGGCCCAGGGGATGATGTTCGATCTGATCATCATTCATCAGGTTCTGCACTTTGCTGACAAGCCGGCTCTGGCCGTTGCCGAGGCCGCCCGGGTCTTGCGGCCGGGAGGACGCCTGTTCATCGTCGATTTCGCCCCCCATTCCCTTGAGTATCTGCGCAGCGAGCACGCCCATCGTCGTCTTGGATTCCGCAACGACGATATCGGCGGCTGGATGCAGGAGGCGGGA
This sequence comes from Alphaproteobacteria bacterium, assembly GCA_050480665.1. Classification (GTDB taxonomy): domain Bacteria; phylum Pseudomonadota; class Alphaproteobacteria; order SMXQ01; family SMXQ01; genus JBJHAU01. The sequence continues at coordinate 3,247 of JBJHAU010000103.1, forward strand.
CTCGATCCCGATTCTCCGGTGATGATCCCCGGCGATCCCTTGACCGTAGTGATCTGGGGGGCTAACCATGCTCCCTCGGCTGCGGGCAGCATGTCCAGTCCTGGATCCGTTACCGGCGCCGTTCCCACGATCCTTTAGGTTTCATCATCGGTTTCATTCACGGGTGACGTGATGTCCCTTGCCACCTCTGGCGGCATCAGGGTTTCGTTCGAATTCTTCCCTCCCCGGACGGAAGAGATGGAACAGGCCCTGTGGAAGGCGATTCGTCGTCTCGAGCCGCTGTCTCCGGATTTCGTTTCCGTGACCTACGGGGCGGGGGGATCCACCCGCAGCCGTACCCATGCGACGGTCCGCTCCATCGTTCAGGAAACCCGGCTTCGGCCCGCCGCCCACCTGACCTGTGTCGGCGCGACGAAGGAGGCGGTTCTCGAGGTGGCCCGTGACTACTGGGATGCCGGCATCCGCCACATCGTTGCCCTGCGCGGCGATCCCCCGCCGGGAGAGGGTGTCTACCAGCCGCATCCCGGGGGATTTGCCTATGCTGCCGATCTGGTGCGCGGGCTTCGCGAGGTTGCGGATTTCGAGATTTCCGTGGCTGCCTATCCGGAAACGCATCCCGAGGCGACCAGCCCGGATGCGGATCTCGACAACCTGAAACGCAAGCTCGATGCCGGTGCCAGCCGCGCGATCACCCAGTTCTTCTTCGAGGCCGGAACCTACTTCCGCTTTCTGGAGCGGGCCCGGGCTGCGGGCATCGAGGTTCCCATCGTTCCGGGAATCATTCCCCTGGCCAATTTCTCGCAGGTTTCCCGTTTCGCGGCCCAGTGCGGCGCGCGGATTCCGCCATCGGTGGCGGCGATGTTCGAGGGGCTCGAAGAGGATCCCGAAACCCGGAAACTCGTTGCCGCCTCGCTGGCGGCCGATCTGTGCCGCCAGCTGCAGGAGGGCGGGGTGAAGGATTTTCATTTCTACACCCTGAACAGGGCCGATCTGGTTTATGCCATCTGCCACATGCTGGGCTTGCGTCCCGAAAGCCAGGACGGAACCGGTCAGGCTCTGGCATGACCGGGATTCTGACTACGCTCGAGGCCCTGCTTGAGGAGCGCATCCTTGTGCTCGACGGTGCGATGGGCACGATGATTCAGGCCGCCGCACCCGATGAAGCGGCGTTCCGGGGCACAAGGTTCACCGACTGGCCTTCCGATCTCAAGGGCAACAACGATCTTCTGACCCTTACCCGCCCCGATCTGATTGCCGGAATCCACGAACAGTTCCTGGCGGCCGGGGCCGATCTGATCGAAACCAACACCTTCAATTCGACCAGCATTTCCCAGGCCGATTACGGAATGGAATCGCTGGTGCGGGAGCTGAATCTCGAAGGGGCGCGTCTCGCCCGCCGGCTGACCGATGCCTGGACGGAAAAGACGCCGGACAAGCCGCGCTTCGTCGTCGGGGTTCTGGGGCCGACCAACCGTACGGCCTCGATGTCGCCCGATGTCAACGATCCCGGGATGCGTAACATCACCTTCGACGAACTGGTCGTGGCCTTCGACGAGGCGGCCGCCGGGCTGATCGAGGGCGGGGCGCATCTGTTGATGATCGAAACCTCGTTCGACACGCTCAACGCCAAGGCTGCGATCTATGCCCTGATGCAGCGCTTCGAGGCCACGGGCCACAGCCTGCCCCTGATCGTTTCCGGCACCATCACCGATGCTTCGGGACGAACCCTTTCGGGCCAGACGCCGGAAGCCTTCTGGAATGCCGTGTCCCACGCGAAGCCGCTGGCGGTGGGGTTCAACTGCTCGCTCGGGGCGGAAGGCCTGAGACCCCATGTCCAGGCAATGGCACGGGTCGCCAGCACGCGGGTTTCCGTGCATCCCAATGCCGGTCTGCCCAACGCTTTCGGCGGCTATGACGAGACCCCGGAAACCATGGCCCGCGATATCGGCGGCTTCGCCGAGGAAGGGATCGTCAACATCGTCGGCGGCTGTTGCGGCACCACCCCGGAACATATCCGTGCGATCCACGATGCGGTGGCCTCCGTCGCCCCGCGCCGCCTGCCGCAGAGGGTGCCTGCCTGTCGGCTGTCCGGGCTGGAACCGCTGACGATCGGAGACGAGACCGGGTTCGTGAATGTCGGCGAGCGCACCAATGTGGCGGGCTCCTTGCGCTTCGCCCGGCTGATCCGCGACGGCGATTACGACACCGCTCTCGAGATCGCCCGCGATCAGGTCGAGAACGGCGCCCAGATCATCGATGTCAACATGGACGATGCGATGCTGGATGCGCCCGAGGCCATGGGACGCTTCCTGCGCCTTGCCGCGGCGGAACCCGATATTGCCAGGGTTCCGGTGATGGTCGATTCCTCCGACTGGCGGGTGATCGAGGTCGGGCTGCGCTGCCTTCAGGGCAAGGGGGTGGTGAATTCCATCAGCCTGAAGGAGGGCGAGGCACCCTTCATCGCCCAGGCCCGCGAGATTTTGCGGTTCGGCGCGGCGGTGATCGTCATGGCCTTCGATGAATCGGGGCAGGCCGATTCCGAGGATCGCAAGGTGGAGATCTGCTCGCGCGCCTATCGGATCCTGACCGAACAGGTGGGTTTCCCGCCCGAGGACATCATCTTCGATCCCAACATCTTTGCCGTGGCCACCGGAATGGAAGAGCATGCCAATTACGGCAATGATTTCATCGCGGCGACCCGGCGAATCAAGGAAGCCTGCCCCCATGCCCTGATTTCCGGCGGCGTCTCGAACCTGTCATTCTCGTTTCGCGGCAACGATCCCGTGCGCGAGGCGATGCATGCCGTGTTCCTGTATCACGCGCTTCGGGCCGGCATGGACATGGGCATCGTCAATGCCGGTCAGCTGGCGGTCTACAGCGAAATTCCCGCCGATCTGCGCGAACGGGTGGAGGATGTGGTTCTGAACCGCCGTCCGGACGCCACCGAGCGCCTTCTGGAGGTGGCCGATGGCCTGCGCGGCCAGCGCAGCGAGAAGCAGGAAGATCTTTCCTGGCGCGAGGGGCCGGTGGCCGAACGGCTGGCCCATGCCCTCGTCAAGGGCATCACCGACTACATCATCGAGGACACCGAGGAAGCCCGGCAGCAGGCGGACCGCCCGATCCATGTGATCGAAGGCCCCCTGATGGACGGGATGAACATCGTCGGCGACCTGTTCGGTTCGGGGCAGATGTTCCTGCCCCAGGTGGTCAAGTCGGCACGGGTGATGAAACAGGCGGTGGCCCATCTGATCCCCTTCATCGAGGCGGAAAAGGCGGAATCCGGCGGCGGGGCCAAGGGCCGTATCGTCCTCGCGACGGTGAAGGGTGATGTGCACGACATCGGCAAGAACATCGTGGGCGTGGTTCTGCAATGCAACAATTACGAGGTGGTGGATCTTGGGGTGATGGTGCCCTACGAGAAAATTCTCGCCACGGCCGAGGAGGTTGGCGCCGACATCATCGGCCTGTCCGGGCTGATCACCCCGTCGCTTGAGGAAATGCGCATCGTTGCCCAGGAAATGGAGCGTCGGAAGCTTCGCACCCCTCTCCTGATCGGGGGTGCGACAACCTCGAAGATGCACACGGCGGTCAAGATCGCGCCCTGCTATTCCGGGCCGGTGGTGCATGTTCTCGATGCCTCTCGGGCCGTCGGCGTGGCCACCGCACTGGTCTCCGATACCGGGCTTGAGGCCTACACCTCCGAGATCCGCCGGGAGTATGCCCGCCTCAGGGAAAATTACGAATCCGGCGACGAGACCGACAGGCTTCTGCCGATTGACCGGGCGCGGGAAAACCGTACCCCCGTGGACTGGGGCGCCTATCGGCCGCATGTGCCGAACACGCCGGGCATCACCGTGCTGACGGAGTACGACCTCTCGGAAATCCGCCAGAGGATCGACTGGTCGCCCTTCTTCGCCACCTGGGAAATCCGTGGTGCCTATCCGGCGATTTTCGACGATCCCCGCAAGGGAGAGGTGGCCCGCTCCCTGTTCGCCGATGCCGAGGCCATGCTGAACACCCTGATCGCCGAAAACTGGCTTCAGGCCAAGGCTGTCTTCGGTTTGTGGCCGGCCAATGCGGTGGGGGATGATGTGGAACTCTACACCGATGACAGCCGTGACACGGTGCTGGACACCGTTCATTTCCTGCGCCAGCAGATGAAGAAGACCCGGGGGCCCAACCAGTGTCTTGCGGATTTTGTCGCCCCGAAGGACAGCGGCATCGGCGACTGGTTCGGGGGCTTCGCGGTCACGGCGGGGATCGGTTGCGAAGAGCGTGCCAGGGCTTTCGAGAAGGCGCATGACGATTACGCCGCGATCATGCTGAAGGCGCTGGCCGACCGGCTGGCCGAAGCCTTCGCCGAACGTCTGCATGAGCGGGTACGCAAGGAATTCTGGGGCTATGCGGCGGATGAGGCCCTGTCCAATCCGGAGCTGATCTCGGAAAAGTATCGCGGCATCCGCCCGGCGCCGGGCTATCCGGCCTGTCCGGATCATTCGGAAAAGCCGGCCCTGTTCAGCCTGCTCGCCGCCGAGCAGAATGCCGG
>JBJHAU010000104.1:0-7791 GCA_050480665.1 Alphaproteobacteria bacterium
TCGGTCTCTGGTGCGAGACATCGCGAGGGTGGCGAGGCCGCATCCGTGCAGTGCTCATCCTCATCCGGAAGGGTTTAACGAGATGTAAAAAATTTGAGAAAAATACAACCAAAGGCATATGTCGGCCGAAGGGGGCGCCCTTCAGCCTTCCAGCCGCCCTTCAGCCGCCCTTCAGCCCTTGTTAACGCAACGCGGTCACTCTGTCGGCCTGCCGGCCCTGTCTGATCCCGTCGTGAAGCCGGAGAGGAGCCTTGCCATGCCTCGAAGCCGGAACAGTGTGCCCCGTACGGGCGATGGATGGTCCGACGATTCTTCGGCCACGCCACAAGCCTCTTCCAAACCCTCTCCCAAAGCCGTTCCGCAAGCCTTCCCGCAAGCGGCTGCCCATGCCGGTCCGCAAGTCACGGGCTTGCAGGAATCCGCCCTGCTTGCGGCGCAGGGGCGGCCGGCCCATGATCGACGCCTGTCAGACAAGATTCTGGCCGCCTTCACCTGTGCCTATGGCGGGGGTTCGCTGCGCACGGCGGAACGGCTTCGTGCGGTTCTGGCCGATGTGGAACAGGAGGAACGGCGTCGCCACGACAGGCGCGGGCAAAGTGCCCTTGATCAGGCCGATCACTGGGTCCGGTTCATCAAGGCGCGTGATGCCTATAGCGTTCTTGCCGAAGATGATGCTGCCTCGCCTGCGGATCGGGAAGCCGCGCTGAACATGATGCGCCAGGCCTATCGTGCCTGGTCGCAGTTCTGACATTGCCGTTTCCACACCGTATTCCGCACCGTACTCCACACCGCATCCCGGATGGCCTCGCGATCAGGCCGAGGCGCAGACAGTGCATGGCGGGCAGGGGCCTGCGGCAAGCGGGCAGCGAAAGCGAACAGCAGAGGGCGGCCCGGAGCCCCGTGGCGGTGATTGACACGATCGTGCGCCATCACTAGAAGAAACGCAGAAGGGGACTCGCCCGGCTTTCCGGGTTTTCCGTGCGGCGAGGCCAATGCGGCCTGCGGTGTCCGGCCCTTGCGGAGCGGTGGCCGAGTGGCTGAAGGCGGCGGTTTGCTAAACCGTTAAACGGGGATAACCCGTTTCGGGGGTTCGAATCCCCCCCGCTCCGCCATTATGCAGAATTCCATTACAACTCGCGGCGCTTCGCTGTTTCGGGAAAAGGTGACCGCAGCAGCACGCGGCCATTCATCCCGGGGACAGCTTGGTGGCAGCCGCGCAACTTCTTGACGCGTGTTCATTTTTGATTATTTTGAAGACAGTGTTCCCAATGGAGGTTTCGCCATGCCCCGCACGACGACAATGACGGTTCGCCTCAGCGGAGCTCTCAGTGAATTCGTTGCCAGTAATGTCAGCGAGACCGGGGCATACGAAAATGTCAGCGAATATATCCGAGACCTGATCCGCCGTGACAAGGAACGGACAGAGCAGGAGGCATTCGACCGGCTGAAAGCCGAACTCGCTCATGCCTTCGCAGCGCCAGAATCCCTGTACCAGCCGCTTACTGCGGCCGATGTCATTGCACGTAACAGGGGATGATGACCGGACATGGGCTCTGTCCGCATTTTGGAGGCGGCGTCTTACCGTCTTGACGAGATTTATCGTAATACGCGCGACCGTTGGAGCCTGGAACAGGCCGACCGATATATCACCGGCATGTTCGCGGCCTTCGACAAGATTGAATCCCATGGCGTGATCTCAAGGCCCGTACCTGCCGAGTTCGATGTCGAGGGATTCTTCTTTCGGTATGAGCGCCATTTCGTTTATTGGCGCAGGCTCTCCAATGGCGATATCGGCATTGTCACCATCCTGCACGAGAGGATGCATCAGATCGACAGGTTCCGCGAAGATTTCGGACCCTTTTGAAGCTCATGACGCTTGGGGGGCAGATGACAATCACGAGACGCAATGGGGCACAACGGCTATTGGACGAAGCCATCCGACTTTGGCTTGATGCTCGTGATCCCTTGGCTGTGCACATGTTGGCAATGGCGCCGTTCCGTGTCCTGTATGACCTGCATAGACACGAGAATGCGGATCGACATGCTCGTTTGAAAGAACTCCTAACCGATATCGGTAAGGAGCGCCTCTATGATCTGGCAAACAAGTTAAAACATGCGGATCGTGATCCGTATAAAGATATTTATATTCCATCCGATAGAGAGAATGAATGGCGTATTGGATTTGCATTAGTCATGTATCGCGATCTTGAAGATGATCTAACGGCTGAGATGGGCGCATTTCATCTGATGTATCTTTCTGCGTATCCAGACAATTTTCAGGTTGCTGCGGATGTAGACCCGGACATTGAACACGCCGCACAGTTGGCGGCGCAGTTCTTGAGGGAAGATGTGGAAGCCCGTAGAAAGATGGTGCGCGTCAATAGGGAAGCCATGGCTCAAGGAATAATCTCTGCCAACGTCAACCTTCGACGTCGTTGTCATGACCCGGACTCGTGATAAAATTACATTGCCCATCAAAAACAGAGTTAAGTATTAAAAAACATGTCTTGCCCCCATTGTCCGGGCATGGTGCGCTAGACTGGCAGACCCGTTCCGGTCGTGCCTGTTCTGTTCGTGGCCGACGAACGGGGTGCCGCAGCCCTGGTGGTGAAAGACGGTGCCGTCGCAGGGCCCGAGGCAGCGGGACTGGAATCGGGGAATGCAACGAAACGGGAAGGCTTGCGTGAACAGGAAAAGCATCGATCCGGAAGGGAATGTCGAAAAGGTCAGGGCGCTGTTGAGCCCGCGCAACATTGTGATCGTCGGGGCGAGCGACAAGCCCGGCAACTGGACACCGCGCGTGTCTCGCAACCTTCGGTGCTACGGTTTTCCGGGGCCGGTGTTCCCGCTCAACCCCGGGCGCGATGTGGTCTGGGGCGAGCCCTGCTATCGCGATTTTGGCGCGCTTCCGGAAATCCCGGATCATCTGATCCTTCTCGTGCCGGCGAAGACGGTTCCGGGCATCCTCGCCGAGGCGGCGAGGGCAGGGGCCCGCAGCGCCACGATCATGACCTCCGGGTTCGAGGAAGCGGGTAACGAGGAAGGCCGCATCCTGGGGGATACCCTTCGTGCGACCATTGCGGAGACGGGGCTTGCCGTATCGGGTCCGAACTGCTTCGGCAATCTGGTCGCGGCGAGGAGCCTGGTAACCCTGCCCGATGATCGCCCGCAACAGGTTTCCGAGGGCCCGATTTCGCTGGTCGGGCAGTCCGGCGGCATCGCGACGGCGATCAAGCGCACGCTTGAGGAACGCGGCATTGCCGTCGGCACGCTGGTGACCAGCGGGAATGAAGCCGGGCTGACCAGCGCCGATTACATCCATTATTTCGTGCAGGATCCAGAGACCCGCGTCATCCTGTGTTACCTGGAATCGATCCGCGATCGGGAAGGCTTCATCGCCGCCTGCCGTGCGGCGCGGGCGGCCCGCAAGCCGGTGGTGGTGATGAAGCTTGGCACGTCACATGCCGGCCGCGCGGCAGCCCTTGCCCATACGGGGGCGCTGGCAGGCACGGCGGCGGCATTCGATGCCGTTGCGGGTGCGGCGGGGGCGATCCGGGTTGAGACCCTTGATGAAGCCGTGGAGGTTGTCGAATATCTTCTTCATGCCCCCCTGCCCAAGGGGGCGGGCCTTGGCGCGATCACGCTGTCGGGAGGCTTCCGCGGCATGATGCTGGATGCGGCGGAGCGAAACGGCCTGCGTTTTCCCGAACTCCAGCCCGATCACCTGGCGGCGCTGGAAGCCCTGCCCGGGGCGGGCCATGCCGTTGGCAATCCTCTCGACGGGGGGTATGCGGTGCTGTCCAGCCAGGAAAACTACCTGAAGACCGTCGATATCATGCTGTCTGATCCCGGGGTGGATCTCTTGCTGATTCAGGAGGAACTGCCCCGGGAAGAGGGCTCGTCGCGCAAGGAAGCCAACCTGCGCGCCGTCGAGGCGATCGCGGCCCGGGCGAGCAAGCCGATCTGTTATGTGTCCATGATTTCTCACGGGCTTGGCGATCATGCGCGGCAGGTTCGCGCAGGCCTGCCGCACCTGCCATTCCTGCAGGAGGTGGACAAGGCGATGCGATCTTTGCGTCGCGTGATTGCCCATGTCGAGCTGTCGGAAGCCGAGACGCATGGCGAGGCATCGCCCCCCGGAGCGGCAGAGATCGCCATGAAGCTGCGCGCCGCAGCGGCCGGATCCCGGTCGCCATTCACGCTGAGCGAGCCGGAGTCCAAGGCGCTTCTGGCGGCCTATGGCATTCGGGTGCCGCGCGAGAGGGTGGCGGACAATGCCGATGACGCAGCCGCCGCAGCCCGTGCCATCGGTTACCCGGTGGTCCTGAAGGCGATTTCAGGAGAATTGGCTCACAAGACGGAGGCCGGTGCCGTTCTTGTCGGTATCGCTGATGAGGCGGCATTGCGGGATGGGGTTGCCCGCATCCTTTCCAATGTTCACAAGGCGAAGCCGGGTCTGAAGCTCGACGGGATACTGGTTGCGGAGATGATTTCGAATGGGATCGAGCTTGCGCTCGGCATCGCCCATGATCCGGAAGTCGGTCCGGTGGTCATGTTCGGCAGCGGTGGCGTGGCGCTCGAACTCTTCGGGGATGTCGCCTTTGCCGATCCCGGGCTGGATGCGGCCCGTGCCGCAAGGCTCATCGATCAGACCAGGGCCTCGCAAAGGCTTGCCGGGTGGCGTGGCCAGCCAGGCGGCGACAGAATGGCCGTTGAAAGGGCGCTGGTGGCTTTGGGTCGGATTGCGCGCGATCTTGGCGATGTCATCGAGGCGGTGGACATTAACCCCCTTGTGGCCAGCGCCCGCGGTGCGATTGCCCTGGATGCCCTGGTGGTTGTGAAGGCCGGTGCCGGCGAAACATGATGGCGGACAAGGCTGCCCACGAGCCCGGACGACCCCGGTTGACGCGCTTCGCCCGACGCAAGAACCTGCCCCTTTCCTGCCCCTTTCCTGCCCCTTTACGGAACCGGTATGACAGGCGTTCCCTGATGAGCCGGAAACGGAATGCTCATCATCCCAGGCGCCAGCCCGAGGAAGGCGCCAGCCCGAGACAAAGCGCAAGAAGGGTCGGTGGCAGGGCTCGCTCGCGCATCCGGTCGCAACCCTATTCGGTGATGTGCCGGAACAGGCCCGGATACCGGTTGAAGGCCAGCTTCTGGACGAGTGAGCCGTCGATGGTCACGATCTCGGCCGTGATGCTTCCGTCGGCGGCGGTTGCAATCTCGCCAAGCTTCAGGCGCGGGTTGCCGTGCTGCTTCAGATGCCGTTCCAGAAATCTGCGCACATGCTCAGGCGTCATTTCCTCGACATTGCCGTGGGGCATTCCATAGAGCATCGCCGCCCCCATCATGGGATGTCGGTCCATCCCCATGCGTGCGCCCATCATCGGCATCATTGGCATCATCGGGCACATCATCATGCCGCCCATCATCGGCATCTGACCTGTCATGCCCTGGTCCATGCCGCCATCGGGCATTCCCTGGCGCTGCATTCCGCCCATCATGCCGGCGGGCATGCCGCCCTGACCCATCATGCGCTGCATCATCTGCATCATTTCGGGCGTCATCATCCCCATGCCCGGCATGCCGCCTTGCAGGCCTGCGGGAGGGGACGCATCTCCTGTCGGCGCAGCCGGGCCAGCCCCGGTTTCCTCCGGATGGTGTGCCTCGTGGTCCTGGATGTCTGTTTGTGCAATGGCGGCGGTTGCCGTGCCGAACAGAAGCAGACCGGCGAAGAGGATGGATAAAGGCTCATGTGGTTTCATGGTTCGTTCTCCTGGTTGGGTCGAGAAGTGGTTCCGGGATGGTCTGGTCATGGTGTTCCGTGCGGCGAGAAGGGCCCGTAAAAGGCCTGCATCCGCATGGCGCAAGCCCTGCTGATGCGAAGTGAAAGGGACGCTTGCGAACCCCTTGCAGATTCGACAAGTCGAACGAATGATCGGGTTGCGTCATGAACGTTTGACCTCAAGCCTTGCGCGCTTCAACAGCAGCGAGTTGCCGATGACGGACAGCGAACTCGCGGTCATGGCGATGACGCCGATCATGGGATGGAGGAGCCCGAGGGCGGCGACCGGGATTGCGGCGGCGTTGTAGAACCATGCCCAGAACAGGTTCTGGACGATTTTCGAGAAGGTTGCCCTGGAGAGACGAATGGCTTCGACAACCTTGGAGAGCTCGCCCTTCACAAGCGTCACGTCGGCGGCCTCGATGGCAACATCGGCGCCGGCGCCGATGGCAATGCCGACATTGGCCTGCTTCAGCGCCGGAGCGTCGTTGATGCCATCGCCGACCATCGCGACCCTGTCTCCGTAGCGCGATTGAAGCTCGCGGATGGCTGCGACCTTGCCCTCGGGCAAGACTCCGGCCTGCACCTCGTCGATCCCGACCCGTGAAGCGACATGACGGGCCGTTCGCTCGTTGTCGCCGGTAATCATGACGACATGGATGCCGAGGTCGTGCATTGCCGCGATGGCGGCCCTTGAATCCTCCTTGATCGTGTCGGCGACCGCTACAAGGCCCGCAGCGCGGTCGCCGATGGCGACCAGCATGGCGGTCTTGCCCGTGGTTTCGAGATCCATCAGGGATTCGTCGAGGTCTCCAGCCTCTATACCCGCCTCGTTCAGCAGCCGCCGACTGCCGACCCGAACATGGCGGCCATCGACCTTTCCCTCGACACCTCGGGCGGTGATCGCCTTGAACTCGGCGACGTCGGGAACGTCCAGCCCGCGTTCACGCGCACCGGTAACGATGGCCTGCCCAAGGGGATGTTCCGATCCGGCTTCGACCGACGCCGCCGCCCGCAGGACGTCCGCCTCGTCGAAGCCCTCCACGGCCAAGACGTCGGTGAGAGCGGGTTTCCCCTTTGTGATGGTGCCGGTCTTGTCCAGCACCACGGCCTTGATGTCCTTCAGGGTCTGGATGGCCTCGCCGGAGCGGATAAGCACGCCGCGTTCCGCCCCAAGCCCGCTGCCCACCATGATCGCGGTTGGCGTCGCAAGCCCAAGCGCGCAAGGACATGCGATCACAAGCACGGCAACCGAAGCGAGGATCCCGACAAGAAGCGGGGTCAACTCGGGGTTGACCCAGGGAAGGATGATCGCCCCCCAGAACAGGATCGGGCGCAGGGTTTCGCTGAAGGCAAGCCACATCCCGAGGCTGGCAAGGCTGATCAGAATGACGGCCGGGACGAAGAAGCCGGTGATGCGGTCGGCAAATTCCTGAATGGGAACCTTGGAGCCCTGTGCCTCTTCGACAAGGCGGACGACCTGGGCCAGGAATGTATCGGCGCCGACCTTGGTGGCCCGTATGCGAAGCAGCCCTTCCTTGTTGATGGTCGCCCCGATGACGGCGTCGCCGGGCCCCTTCTCCACGGGAACGGATTCCCCGGTGGCGATGGATTCGTCCAGATGGCTGTTGCCCTCGACGATCTCGCCATCCGTTGGCACCTTGGTCCCGGGTCGCACCACCATGATGTCGCCAGCCCGGAGTGCGGCAACGGGCACCTCGACCTCCTGGCCGTCGCGCAGCACCGAGGCGGTCTTGGCGCCCATGGTGATCAGCCGCTTGATCGCCTGGCTGGCGCGGCCCTTGGCGCGGGTCTCCAGATAGCGGCCGAGCAGATGAAAGGTCATGATGGTGGCCGCCATCTCGATGAACGAGGTCATCGGATAGATGAAGCCGACAAGGCCGATGAAATAGGGCGGCAGGCTGCCCATCGAGATCAGCACGTCCATGTTGGCCGTGCGGTTGGTGAGCGAGCGCCAGGCCGAACGGTGGGTCGCAAAGCCGCCA
>JBJHAU010000105.1:0-7769 GCA_050480665.1 Alphaproteobacteria bacterium
GCGTTCTCTTAAGCATTGACGATCAATACTGATCCCGGTCCGGATCGCTTCATGTCATGTCCGCGGGGGAAAGGGCCGGTCGAAGCACCGGTTTCATCCTTGTCCTGTTTCCCGAGAATGAGCTGTAGCGGCGATGACGGGCCGGAACAGGGTATTGAAACCACATGAACGCAGCGAGGGTGCCGTGGACCATGTCTACAAGACCGTGATCTTCCTGATCGAGCGCCTGCACCGTCACTTCCTTGAAGTGGTGAAGGCGGAACTGGATCGGCTCGGGGTGGTCGATATCAACAACGTGCAGGCCCTGATCCTCTTCAACATCGGCGAAGACGAGATGACTGTTGGCGAGTTGACCAACAGGGGCTACTACCTCGGCTCCAACGTCTCCTACAATGTCAAGAAGATGGTGGAAAACGGGTATCTTTTCCATGAACGCTCCACCCATGACAGGCGATCCATCAGGGTGCGCCTGTCGGAAAAGGGGCTGGCCCTGAATGCTCATCTCGTGACCATGTTTGCCGCGCACATCCACGAGATCAAGGAAGGACCGATCTCCGTCGGCGAGCTTGACGAGGCCTCCCGTGCCCTGCGTCACCTGGAACAGTTCTGGACAAGGATCCTGACCTTCGGTGCCCGCCTTCCCGAGGATGCCTCTGCCGCCTGAAGCGAGGCTCCGTGGCTGAGGGAAACGGGGAAAACTACAGGGATTGTAAAAGGATTCCTATTCGGGGGATTCCTTTTCAGAGGGTTTCAGGGTGACTTGCGCCCCGTGCAGGCGCGCTTCGAAACACGCTTCACGGATACGCCTCAGGAAGGGGAAGGGGGCTCTGAACCGGCATGGTCGCGCCACTCGGCCCCTTTCGATTCAAGGTTTCGGGCAAGCTCGTGGCCGAAACGTCGAACCTCGTTCAGGCAGAGATCCAGCCGCTCCCGATCCCTGTCCACAAGAGCCCTGCCAAGGCGAACGCTTGCCTTGTACAAAGGCCATGCCCCAAGCGTTCCGGCGATCGATTTCAGGGTTTCGGCGCGTTTGGCTAGAGAGTCGAAATCGCCGCAGTCCCTCAGCCTCATTGCAGCGGCAAGAGTGTTGCGCAAATCCCTGCCACAGGCTGGAATCAGCATGGCCGCCATCTTCGGCGCCATGCCGGAAAGGGAACAGTTCCAGGCCTGTTCCGACAAGGCTTCCCCGTCGGGTGGATCGCCCGCCATCTCGTCCGAATTCAGGCTTGTCCCATCCAGGCTTGTCCCTATGCCGTGCCTCGTGCCGCCGGTCGTATCGATCCCTCCCTCAAGACCGGGAAGGTCGGGGGATTCCTTCTGGCCCCATTCATCGATCAGGGCTTCGAGCTTCTCTGAATCGATGGGTTTGGACAGATAGTCGTTCATGCCATGAGCAAGACAGCGTTCTGCATCACCGGCCATGGCATTGGCGGTCACGGCGATGATCGGGATCCGGTTGCGCGGGGGTGGCATGGCGCGGATGCCGGCGGTTGCCCTGAAACCATCCATTTCGGGCATCCGGACATCCATCAGCACGACGTCAAAGGGCAGGGTTCGTACCGCCTCGATGGCTTCCAGCCCATTGGCCACACATTCGACATGATGGCCCATCCTCTTCAGAAGGGCGGAAAGAAGCAACTGGTTGATGTGGTTGTCTTCGGCGACGAGAACACGGAAGGGCATCTTTCCCTTGTCTGCCGTCTTGTCTGCCGTCTTGTCGCTGGCAAGAGGCGCGCGCGGTGCGGCCTCTCTGCCCGTCAGGGTCTGCTCCACGGGACCAGGCGTTGGCCGTGCATCGGCGAGGGGCAGGGGCTGCACGCCATGTCGTGATGCGCAACGGCCGTTTCGCATCTCACGCACGAGTGTGAGGGTATCGGTGATCGCCTCTCTCGTCAGCGGCATTCCGAGATAGGACGCAAACCCCCGCGCCCAGAGCGAATCCTCATCCGGCTGGTCTTCCCGTGGCCCGATCAGGACCATGGGCGCCCCGGAATAGGGTGGAATGGCCGGCTTGTCTTCCCCAAGGCCTTCCAGGGGTTTCATCACGAGAACGGCATCGATCCTTTCCGAAGATGAATCCTTCCGTTTCGCAGCACCAGAGGTTTCCGGGACTCCGGCGATATCGACATGGGCACCATGGTCGCGAAACAAGGCGGCGAGCACTTCGAGACTGTCGTCACCGGACAGGGGGCAGGTATCGGAAAGAAGCAGTCGCAAGCCTTCCCCCTCTTTTCCCTCCGCCCCCTCCACCTCATTCCCGCCCTCGGGATGCGAGGTGGACATATCCCTGTCGAGGACGACCTCGAACCAGAACAGGCTGCCTCCTCCGGAACGCGGCCTTGCCCCGATCGTGCCTCCCATCATCTCGACCAGTTCCTTGCAGATGGCGAGCCCCAACCCCGATCCGCCGTAACGCCGCGATGTGCTGCTGTCGGCCTGGACAAAACGTTCGAAAAGTTGCGCCCTCGCCCCTTCGGGGATGCCGATGCCCCGATCGAGAATCTCGAAGCGAAGCCGCGACGATGGTGTCTGGATCATGGGCTCTGGAACGGGAAGGCAGTGGACGATCACCGCGCCCTTTTCCGAGAACTTGATGGCATTGCCGACAAGATTCATCAGGATCTGGCGCAACCGCCCACTATCGCCGCAAACCCTTGCCGGAAGATCACGGTGGCAAGACCCAAGAAGGCGAAGCGACTTTTCATGGGCACGGGGAGAGAGCAGTTCCAGAATGTTTTCCAGGATGTCCCGGGGATCAAAGGGGGTCGTTTGGAGCTCGATCTTCCCGGTTTCGAGCCGCGACATGTCGAGGATATCGTTCACGATCCTCAGCAAGGCCTTGCCCGATTGGCGAATGGATTCAACCCAGAGCCTCTGATGGGCGGTGAGGGGGCTTGTACTCAGCAGTCCCGCAAGGCCGACGATTCCGTTCATGGGTGTGCGGATCTCATGGCTCATGGTGGCCAGGAATTCCGACTTTGCCCTCGCCGAAACCTCCGCGGCCTTCTGTGCTCTGGTCAGGTCTTTCGCAAGGGATTCGATCTCGCGCTTCTGCTCTTCAAGCCTGCAGTTGGCCACTTCCATCTGTTCCAGTCGCGCCTGAAGAGCCTGTTCCATGTTTCTTTTCTGGGTGATGTCTCGCCTGATCGCGACAAGCCCGCCCTGTTCCATCGGGATTTCGGAAACATGAATCCAGCGCCCGTCGGAAAGCTGATGCTCGAACGAGCAGGTCGGCCTCTGGTGTCTTTTCAGGCGTTCGGCGACCCATGCGTCTTCCCGGCCCCTTGCGGCTGGAATGAGATCGGCTTCCAGCCCCTTGCGGATGATTTCCTCAAACCGCACACCGACACGGATCACATCATGCATGACAGGACCGTACAGGGCGCGATAGCGTTCGTTGAACAGGATCAGCCTGTCCTCGTTGTCGAACAGCGCGAAGCCTTCCGTCAGGGATTCGATGGCTTGCAGGACGCGTTGGCCGGATTCAATCCGTGTCCCCATTTCATGCCGTATTTTCCGCTCGACTTCGAAACGGGTCATGGCCTCGAGCGCATGTCTGGTCGATGGATCGGGTCTGGCAAAGCAAGGGTGCGGGCATTCCTCATGTTCGGCTGTTTCCCGTGAAGGTGATCTTCCATGCACGTTTCCCGTTTCCATCCTGCCCCCCATGCGATCATTCGCCCAAAGGCATGAAATACTATGTTGTTTTACGTAGGTGTATACCATGATCGATGGAGGGTTACCAGACTCCTAACCAGAAGAAGAAATCCGTTCTTAACGATTATGGATGAGAAGGGAGAGGCACAGGTTTCACGTCCGGCGGGATATTCCTTCCTTTGGAAGCCTCCGACGTGAAGTTCCCAGAAAGCCCCCCCGAAAGCCAGGGTCTGGACATGAAAGATCAAGACGCCATCGGCGATGTCATCATCGAGTTTCATCAGGTTGGCCATGCCATCAAGGTCTCGGCGGTGGATACGAAAAGCTATCTTGAAGTCTCGATCGTGGCGCCCCTCGATGCGGGTGAGGCGCAGATGACCGAAACCGTGCTGCGCAAACTGGCCTATGTCTCGAAGCGGACGAATGTCTCGAACCCGACAAAAACCGCGAAGGGCTTGCGTCCGGATCAGGACGAAAGAGCCCGCAGCAGGCCGGGGTCCGGGCTTCGTTGCTGACAGGTTGTGTCCAAATCCCTTCCTGATGCGAGATGTGGTAATCGCCGGGGCATCTGATAGAATGAGCGGATTCAATTCCGCCATTGCCCGGGGAATACCGTGTCAGCCCGCGAGACCTCTGCCGTTGCCTCTTCGGATACCGTTGCCGTCGCCTGCGATCATGGGGCCGTCGAACTGAAGGCCCTTGTCGTTCAGGTTCTTCAGGAGCGCGGGCTCAAGGTGCTTGATCTTGGCACGGATGGTCCCGAATCCGTCGATTATCCCGATTTTGCCGATGCCCTGGCCCGGGCCATGGCCGAGGGCAGGGCCAGTCGAGGCGTGCTGATGTGCGGTTCCGGAATCGGGATCAGCATGGCCGCCAACCGCCACCGCTTCCTGCGGGCGGCCCTGGTTCACGACAATCTGACGGCCAGACTGTGCCGTATGCACAACGACGCCAATGTGCTGGTGATGGGCGGGCGGGTGATCGGCCCCGAGGTGGCTCGCGATTGTCTCGTGGCGTTTCTGGAGACCCCGTTCGAAGGCGGACGCCATATCCGCCGCATCGAAAAGATGTCCTGAACACCGGCGCCAAAGTACCAGAAGGGAAACAACCAGAAGGGCAAGGACCAGAAGGGAAAGGCCCAGAAAGGTCAGCAAGAACGATACTGCTCGAGAATGAGGCCGATAAGGGCCGTCAGACCCGGGACGTATCAGATTGATACGTATCAGATTGAAAGGAAGAGAATCCATGTCGTCCGAACCGCGGCCGGTTGATCCCGAAGAGATCGAGGCCTTTTTTTCCGAAACCCTCGCCCAGCGGGATGCGGAACTGTTTTCGGCCATCGCCGGCGAAACCGGACGCCAGCAGGAACGTATCGAACTGATCGCCTCGGAAAACATGGTGTCCCGGGCGGTGCTGGAAGCCCAGGGCTCGGTGATGACCAACAAATACGCCGAAGGCTATCCGGGCCGGCGCTATTACGGTGGCTGTTCCTTTGTCGATGTGGCGGAGGATCTGGCGATTGACCGGGCGCGGCTTCTGTTCGGCTGTGCCTATGCGAATGTTCAGCCGCATTCCGGATCCCAGGCGAACCAGCAGGTGTTCTTCGCCGTGCTCAAACCGGGCGATACCTTTCTCGGCATGTCGCTGGCCTCGGGCGGGCATCTGACCCATGGCGCCGCCCCCAACCAGTCCGGAAAGTGGTTTCATGCGGTTCAGTACGGGGTGAAGCGCGAGGATGCGCTGATCGATTTCGATCAGGTGGAAGCCCTGGCCCGGGAACACAGGCCGAAGCTCATTCTCGCCGGTGGTTCCGCCTATCCCCGGCAGATCGATTTTGCCCGCTTCCGCCAGATTGCCGATGATGTCGGCGCGCTGCTGATGGTGGACATGGCGCATTTTGCAGGTCTTGTGGCCGGGGGGGCGCATCCCAACCCCCTGCAATGGGCCGATGTGGTGACCACCACAACCCACAAGACCCTGCGCGGCCCGCGCGGGGGCATGATTCTCACCAATGACGAGGATCTTGGAAAGAAGATCAACGCGGCGGTCTTTCCCGGCACCCAGGGGGGGCCGCTGATGCATGTCATCGCCGCCAAGGCGGTCGCCTTCGGCGAGGCCCTGCGCCCCGAATTCAAGGCCTATGCGGCTGCCGTCAGGGACAATGCCCGAATTCTGGCGGAGACGGTCGGCGCCCGCGGGCTCGATATCGTCTCGGGCGGGACCGATACACATCTGTGCCTGGTGGATCTGCGTCCCAAGGGGCTGACAGGCAAGGCGGCGGAAGCCAGCCTTGAGCGGGCCGGCATCACCTGCAACAAGAATGCGGTACCCTTCGATCCCGCGAAGCCCTTCGTGACCTCCGGCATTCGACTGGGAACGCCTGCGGGAACGACACGGGGATTCGGTCCCGAGGAATGGCGCCTGATCGGTGACTGGATCGGTGAGGTTCTGGACGGTCTGGCGCAGAACGGTGACGACAACAACGCTTCGGTCGAAGCGGCGGTTCTGGAGCGTGTGGTCGCGTTGTGCCGACGGTTTCCGGTCTATGCCGACGCCTGAGGGGTCCGAAGCGAGGGGAGGGGAGAAAGCATGCGTTGCCCGTTTTGTGGTTCCGACGAATCGCAGGTCAAGGATTCCAGGCCCACCGAGGATGGGGCCGCCATTCGTCGCCGGCGCCTGTGCCCCGCTTGCGGGTCGCGATGGACGACGATTGAAAGGGTCTTCCTGCGCGAATTGCTGGTCCTGAAAAGCAACGGACAGAAAGAGCCGTTCGATCGCGACAAGCTTGCCCGATCCATCCGTATCGCGGTGCGCAAGCGACCGGTGGACGAAGACAAGGTGGAACGCGTGGTCAATTCCATCCAGCGTCGTCTCGAAACCACCGGTGAAAACGAGATTCCCTCGTCCCATGTCGGCCGACTGGTGATGGAGGCTCTGGCCAGTCTCGATCAGGTTGCCTATGTCCGCTACGCTTCGGTCTATCGCAATTTTCGCGAAGCGAAGGATTTCGAGGAATTCATAGGCAAGCTTGGAGGCGACGATCTCTGAGCCCGATACCCTGCAGGAAGACCTGCGGTTCATGGGGGCGGCCCTTACCCTGGCAAGGCGCGGCCTTGGCCGGGTCTGGCCCAATCCTGCCGTCGGTTGCATCCTGCTTGATGTGCATGGGCGCGTCGTGGGCCGGGGCTGGACCCAGCCGGGCGGACGCCCGCATGCGGAAACCGAGGCCCTGGCCCGGGCCGGCGCGCGCGCGCGCGGCGGCACCGCCTATGTCAGCCTGGAACCCTGCGCCCATCATGGCAAGACAGGCCCCTGTGCCGAAGCTCTCGTGGCCGCAGGCCTCGCCCGTGTGGTGATCGGCGCCGACGATCCCGATCCCAGGGTTGCCGGCAGGGGTGTGGCCATTCTGCGCGATGGGGGCATTGCCGTTACCCGTGGCGTGCGGCGCGAAGAGGCGGAACGCCTGAATGCCGGTTTCCTGAAACGGATCATCGCCGAGCGCCCTCTGGTCACCTTGAAACTGGCGACGACCCTCGATGCCCGGATCGCCACCCAGTCCGGCGAAAGCCAGTGGATCACCGGCGAGACGGCAAGGCGCTGGGGGCATGCGCTCCGGGCCAGCCATGACGCGATCCTGGCAGGGGCTTCCACCGTGCGGATCGATAATCCGGCCCTGACCTGCCGGCTGCCAGGCCAGGAAGAGCGCTCTCCCATCCGGGTGATCATGGATGGCAGGCTGACAACACCGCTTACCGCCGCCGTGGTGGCTACCGCCGGAACCCGGCCCACCTGGATCGTCACGGTTCCCGGTGGCGACAGGCAACGCAAGGCCGCGTTCCGCGATTGCGGACTTGAGGTGATCGAGGTTCGAGCCGATGACGGAGGCCGACCCGATGCCGATGCCGCCCTCGAGATGCTGGCCCGACGCGGCCTGACACGGGTTCTGGTCGAAGGGGGTGCGGCCCTTTCGGCAACGCTGCTGCGGGCCGGCGCCGTCGACCGTCTGGCCTGGTTCCGTGCGCCCGACATCATCGGTGGCGACGGGCTTCCCGCCACCCAGGGGTTTGGAATCACCCATCTTTCCGACCGTTGCCGCTTTCACAGAATCCGGG
>JBJHAU010000106.1:0-7747 GCA_050480665.1 Alphaproteobacteria bacterium
GAAGTTGTCAAGACGCTGATGAAGCTTGGGGTGATGGCCACGATCACCCAGACGATCGATGCCGACACCGCCGAGCTGGTGGCCAATGAATTTGGCCATCACGTGAAACGGGTCAGTGAATCGGATGTGGAAGAGGGCATGATCGGCGCTCCCGACCTGGCGGCCGACCTGGCACCTCGCCCGCCGGTGGTGACCGTCATGGGGCATGTCGATCATGGCAAGACCTCGCTCCTCGATGCCTTGCGCAAGACCGATATCGCGGCCCGGGAATCTGGCGGCATCACCCAGCATATCGGCGCCTATCAGGTGACCATGCCCTCGGGCCAGAAGATCACCTTCCTCGATACGCCGGGCCATGAGGCCTTCACCCAGATGCGCGCGCGCGGCGCACGGGTCACCGATATCGTCGTTCTCGTGGTGGCCGCCGACGATGGTGTGATGCCGCAAACCGTGGAAGCCATTCGTCATGCCCATGCCGCAGGCGTGCCGATCATCGTCGCCATCAACAAGATCGATCTTCCCGGCGCCGATCCCGAGCGCATCAAGAACGATCTTCTGCGTCACGATGTCGCCCTGGAAGGGTATGGCGGCGATGTTCTGTGGGTCGAGGTTTCGGCCAAGCAGGGCACCCATCTCGACAAGCTGGAAGAAACCATCCTGCTGCAGGCCGAGCTTCTGGAACTGAAGGCCAATCCCGACCGGGCGGCCGAAGGGGTGATCGTCGAGGCCAAGATGGAGCAGGGGCGCGGCAATGTGGCCACCGTTCTGGTTTCGCGAGGCACGCTTCGGGTTGGCGACGTGTTCGTCGCCGGTGCCGAGTGGGGCCGCGTTCGCGCCCTCGTGGATGATCACGGGCGCAATGTTCAACTGGCCGGACCGGCGATGCCGGTCGAGGTTCTGGGGCTTCAGGGAAGCCCCGTCGCCGGTGATGATTTCGCGGTGGTGGATGGCGAAAGCCGGGCCCGCCAGGTTGCCGAATACCGGACGCGCCGGGCCCGCAGCACGGCCGCCGCAGGCGGGGGCCGCGGCAGTGTCGAGCAGATGCTCGCCTCGATCGCCGCAGGCGAGGCCAAGGAATTTCCGGTGATCGTGAAGGCCGATGTGCAGGGCTCGGTCGAGGCCATTGTCGGCGCCCTCGAAAAGATGGGGACCGAAGAGGTTCGCGCGCAGATCCTGCATGCGGCGGTGGGCGGCATCAATGAATCCGACATCACCCTTGCCCGGGCCTCCAAGGCTCTGGTGATCGGCTTCAACGTGCGCGCCAATCCCCAGGCACGCGATCTTGCCCGCCGCGATGGGGTGGAGATCCGTTACTATTCGATCATCTACGATGTCACCGATGATGTCCGTCAGGCCCTGACCGGCATGCTGGCACCGGACACAAGGGAAACCCGCCTTGGCGAGGCCGAGGTCAAGCAGGTGTTCAACGTGACCAAGGTGGGCCGCATCGCCGGCTGCGTGGTGTCCGATGGCATCGTGCGCCGGGGTGCGCGGGTTCGTCTCCTGCGCGACAGCGTGGTGGTTCACGAAGGGGAACTGTCCAGCCTGCGCCACTTCAAGGACGAGGTGAAGGAAGTGCGTTCGGGCAGCGAATGCGGGATCGGATTCGCGAATTACAACGATGTCCAGGCCGGGGATGTCATCGAATGTTTCGAGGTCGAGCAGGTCGCCCGCACCCTCTAGGGTCTGCGGTCGTCTCGCGAGCATGGTCTTGCCTCGTCATCGTCACCGGAGTGCGCCCGGATGAGCAGAGGAACCCCTTCCCAGCGGCAGTTGCGCGTGGGCGAGGAAATCCGCCACGCCATCGTGGACATCCTCGCCCATGCCCATTTCCATGATCCGGATCTTGCCGATGTTCCGGTGACCGTGACCGAGGTTCGCATCAGCCCCGATCTCGGCAACGCCACGGTGTATGTGACGGGTCTTGGCGGCGCGGCGACGGAAGCGGTGATGGCCGCGCTGAACCGGGCTTCCGGCTATGTGCGCCGGGAACTGGGGCGTATCATCCGGTTGCGCCATGTGCCGCGCCTGCACTTCGCGGCCGATACCGCCTTCTCCTATTCCACGAAGATCGAGGCCCTGCTGCATCATCCCGAGGTGCTGCGAGACCTCGCCGGGTCCGCATCCCGAACCCCCGTGGAGGGGGAAGAGGATGAAGCCGGCGCGGCCGACAGGGACGGCGCGAGGCCCTCTTCCGAAGCGGGAACGAAGGCCGGAGCTTCGGAACGTTCCGACGATCATGGGGCGTAGGCGAAAGCCGCCGCCGGGGGCGAGCCGGATCGACGGCTGGCTCGTGATCGACAAACCGGAAGGCCCCAGCTCGGCGGCGGTGGTGGCGATGCTGCGTCGCAGCCTCAGGCCGCTGCGCATCGGCCATGGCGGCACGCTCGATCCCCTGGCCTCCGGCGTGTTGCCGATCGCCCTGGGCGAAGCCACCAAGACCGTGGCCTATGCCATGGATGCGGGCAAGACCTACCGGTTCACCCTTCGCTTCGGGATCGCCCGCGACAGCGACGATGCCGAGGGCCGCATTGTCGGAACCTCGGATGTTCGCCCGGCGACCCCGGCGGTCGAAGCCATGCTTTCGCGGTTCATCGGGATCGTGGATCAGCGGCCGCCGGCATTTTCGGCCGTTCATGTCGCGGGGAAGAGAGCCTACCATCTGGCCCGGGCGGGACAGGCGGTCTCGCTGAGCGCGCGCCCGGTGCGGATCGACAGGCTGACCCTGCTTGCCCGCCCCGATGCCGATCATGCCGAATTCGAAATGGTCTGCGGCAAGGGCACCTATGTTCGAAGCCTCGCCCGCGATCTGGCCCTGGCCCTCGGCACGGTTGGCCATGTGGCCCGGCTGCGCCGGACATCCCTTGGGCCCTTCCGTGAGACATCGGCGATTCTTCTGGAAAATGCGCTCGCCTTGGGCCATAGTGCCGCCGCCTTGAGCCACCTGCTTCCGATCGAGACCGTGCTGGACGACATCCCGGCCCTGGCCGTGACGGAAGAGGAAGCGACCGCCCTCAGCCAGGGGCAGTCCCTGCGGGTGGGCTCTGCCGGTGACGCGGAACGGGATCGCCTTCCCTCAGCCGGGGGTGGCCCTTCCCCTGCCGATTCCCTGATCAGGGTTCATGCCGGCCGAAGGCTGGTGGCCCTGGTTCGCCGGAACGGCGAGGTCATGCGGCCGGTGCGTGTTTTCAACCTCGAAGATGGAGTGCACGATGTCGATTACCGATGAGCGCAAGCAGGCGTTGATTCAGGACTATGCCACCAGCAGTGGCGACACCGGTTCGCCCGAGGTTCAGGTCGCGATCCTGTCCGAGAGGATCAGCAACCTGACCGATCACCTGAAGACCCATAATCATGACTTTCATTCGCGGCGTGGCCTGATCATGATGGTCGGCAAGCGCCGCCGCCTGCTTGACTATGTCAAGCGCAAGGACGAACAACGTTACCAGACTCTGATCAAGCGCCTCGGATTGCGGCGGTGAATTGGCCTGGCCCGCCCCTGGCGGGCCGGGATCCGGCGACGGCTTGGGGCCGTTGCGGATAGGTTGGCAGGAGAAGGAACAGGATACAGATGTTGAAACCAATCACGCGGGAAATCGAATGGGGCGGCCGCACCCTGCGCCTTGAAACCGGGCGGATCGCCCGTCAGGCCGATGGCGCGGTTCTGGCCACCTACGGCGAAACGATCGTGCTGTGCACGGCGGTGGCCCAGAAGGCTCCGAAACCGGGAATCGATTTCTTTCCGCTGACGGTCAATTACCAGGAAAAGGCCTTTGCCGCGGGCAAGATTCCCGGCGGCTTCTTCAAGCGCGAAGGCCGTCCCAGCGAGAAGGAAACGCTGACCTCCCGTCTGATCGACCGGCCGATCCGGCCCCTCTTTCATTCCGGATTCCGCAACGAGACCCAGGTGATCTGCACCGTCCTGAGCCACGACATGGAGAACGATCCCGACATCGTGTCGATGATCGGTGCCTCGGCGGCGCTGACCCTTGCCGGCGTTCCCTTTCTCGGCCCGATCGGCGGCGCCCGTGTCGGGATGATCAACGGGGAATTCGTGCTGAACCCCAATCTCGATGAAATGCCGCTTTCCGCCCTCGATCTGGTGGTTGCCGGCACCCGCGAAGGCGTGCTGATGGTGGAATCGGAAGCCCATGAGCTGACCGAACAGCAGATGCTGGACGCGGTCATGTTCGGCCATCGCGGCTTCCAGAGCGCCATCGACATGATCATCGATCTTGCCGAGGAGGCCGCCAAGGCGCCATGGACGGTTCCCGACGAACCGCCGGCGAAGGCCGAGGTGGCGTCGCGTCTGCGTGCGATGGCCGAAGCGCCCTTGCGTGAAGCCTATGCCCTGACCGAGAAAACGGCGCGCCAGAATGCCATCGCCGCGATCAAGGCCGATGCGGTGGCCGCCCTGGCGGAGGCCAATCCCGACTTTACCGCCGATCTTGTCGGCAGCGCGTTCAAGAGCCTCGAGAAGGATATCGTCCGGAACGCCATTCTCGATACCGGTCTCAGGATCGACGGCCGCGATACGCGAACCGTGCGCCCCATCGCCTGCGAGGTGGGCCTTCTGCCCCGCGCCCATGGCAGCGCCCTGTTCACCCGCGGGGAAACCCAGGCGCTGAACGTTACCACGCTGGGAACCGGGCAGGATGAACAGATCATCGATGCGCTCGATGGCGACTATCGGGAGCATTTCCTGCTGCACTACAACTTTCCGCCCTATTCGGTGGGTGAGGCGAGTTTCCTGCGCTCGCCCGGTCGCCGCGAGATCGGGCACGGAAAGCTGGCCTGGCGTGCGATGCGGCCGATGCTTCCCTCGAAGGAGACCTTCCCCTACACCATCCGGGTGGTGTCCGAAGTGACCGAATCCAACGGATCCTCCTCCATGGCCACGGTGTGCAGTTCTTCGCTGTCCATGATGGATGCGGGCGTCCCTCTGAAAAGCCCGGTGGCGGGGATCGCCATGGGCCTGATCAAGGAAGGCGATCGCCATGCGGTGCTTTCCGACATCCTGGGCGACGAGGATCATCTCGGCGACATGGATTTCAAGGTGGCCGGCACCCGGGATGGCATCACCAGCCTTCAGATGGATCTGAAGATCACCTCGATCGACGAGGGGATCATGCGGACGGCGCTGGAACAGGCCCTGGAAGGCCGCAGGCACATCCTTGACGAAATGGCCAAGGCCCTGACGGGGGCCCGCGAGGAGGTGTCCGGCAATGCGCCGCGGATCACGACCATCTCGATTCCGAAGGACAAGATTCGCGATGTGATCGGCACCGGCGGCAAGGTGATCCGCGAGATCTGCGAGGTCACCGGCGCCAAGATCGATATCGAGGATGACGGTTCGATCAAGGTTGCGGCGGTCGACGGCAAGGCCGGCGAGCGGGCCATCGAATGGATCCGCTCGATCGTGGCGGAGCCGGAGGTGGGCGTGATCTATACCGGCAAGGTGGTGAAGGTTGTCGATTTCGGCGCCTTCGTGAACTTCCTTGGGAATCGCGATGGTCTTGTCCATATCAGCGAGCTCGCCCAGGGTCGCACCAGCAAGGTGACCGATGTGGTGAACGAGGGCGACCAGGTGAAGGTCAAGGTTCTCGGGATCGACGACCGGGGCAAGGTTCGCCTGTCCATGAAGGCGGTCGATCAGGAAACGGGCGCCGATCTGGCTTCCGCCGAAGCCCCTTCGGCCGAGTGATCGGCCTTAGGGGGGAAATCTCCACCCTTTCGCGTCTGCGGAGTTGCGTTTCATGAAAGGTCTGGAGCCGCTCGTCATTTCCGGCAGGGAGGTCCTGCCCCTGATCGAGGGGGGCAAGGGTGTCGCCGTGTCCAATGGCGAGAGCAGCGGCGCCTGGGCGGCCAGCGGCGGGGTGGGCACCTTTTCCGGGGTGAATGCCGATTCCTACACGGCGGATGGCAGCGTCATCCCGCAGGTCTATCACGGCAAGACACGGCGCGAGCGCCACGAGGAACTGGTGGCCTATGCCATTCGCGGCGGGGTAACGCAGGCCCGGATCGCCCACGAGATGCGTGGTGGCGAAGGCCGTATCCACATGAACATCCTGTGGGAAATGGGTGGCGCGGAACGGGTTCTGAAGGGCGTTCTGGAAGAGGCCCGCGGGCTGATCCACGGGGTCACCTGCGGTGCCGGGATGCCGTATCGCATTGCCGAGATCTGCGCCCATTACGGCGTGCATTATTATCCCATCGTGTCGTCCGCGCGCGCCTTCCGGGCTCTCTGGAAGCGAGCCTATCACCGGTTTTCCGAATGGCTCGGCGGCGTGGTCTACGAGGATCCCTGGCGGGCCGGGGGCCATAACGGGCTCAGCAATTCGGAAAATCCCGATGTTCCCGAAGATCCGATGCCGAGGGTGCGCGATCTGCGCGATCTGATGAACAGCTATGGGCTCCACGCCATTCCGGTGATCATGGCGGGCGGGGTCTGGCGGCTGGATGAGTGGAAGGACTGGATCGGCAACCCCGAACTTGGCCCGGTCGCCTTCCAGTTCGGCACAAGGCCCCTGCTTACGGTGGAAAGCCCGATTTCCGATGCCTGGAAACAGCGCCTGCTGACCCTGGAGGAAGGCGATGTCTTCCTCAACAAGTTCAGCCCGACCGGATTCTATTCCTCGGCGGTGCACAACGCCTTTCTTCGCGAGCTTCAGGAACGCTCGGCCCGCCAGGTGGCCTATTCCACCAGCCCGGTCGGCGATCACGATACCGCCTTCGCCACCGGAGCCCGGGGCCGGAAGGTCTATCTGACGGCCGACGACAAGGCCCGGGCCGACGCCTGGGTGGCAGAGGGTTTCACGGCAGCCATGCGAACCCCGGATTCGACCCTGATCTTCGTGTCTGCCGATCGATCACGACAGATTCTTCGCGACCAGATCGAATGCATGGGCTGTCTTTCGGCCTGCCAGTTTTCCAACTGGGCGCAGAACGAGAACGGCACCACCGGGCGCAAGGCGGATCCCCGCTCCTTCTGCATCCAGAAGACCCTTCAGGAAATCGCCCATGGCAGCGGCGTGGAAAACCAGCTGATGTTCGCCGGACACAACGCCTATCGGTTCCGTACCGATCCCTTCTACGCCAACGGCTTCATCCCGACGGTTAGCCAGCTCGTGGACAGGATCTGCCAGGGCCAGTAAGGCTTCGATCTGGAGTCATTCCAAAGAAGGCTTCCCTTTTCCCCCGTCGCACACTATCTTGAGGGGGTATTGTGAAGGGGGAAAAGGCAAACACGTCCATGGGGGAGTTCCCGTCGGGGCAATTCCCGTTGGGGCAGTTCCTGTGGCGTCCTTCGAGCGGTTTCATGAACGAGCGTCTTGTCCATCAGCGGCCCTATGCCGTGCTTCTTGAAAAGCTGAAAGCCTGCGGCTTGCGGCCGACCCGCCAGCGTCTTGCCCTCGCAAGACTTCTGGCCGAGGCGGGGCATTGCCACATGACCGCCGAAGAGCTTCATCGCCGCGCCCTTGTCCATGGCGTGCGGGTTTCCCTTGCCACGGTTTACAACACTCTGCACCAGTTCACGGAAGCCGGCATGCTGCGGGAAATCGTCGTCGATTCCACCCGCTCCTATTTCGATACGAATGTCAGTGACCACCATCATTTCTACGATGAAGACAGCGCCGAACTCGCCGATATCCAGGGTGAGGATGTGGTGATTTCCCGCCTGCCCCAGCCGCCGGAAGGCCAGCGGATCGCGCGGGTGGATGTCGTGGTGCGTGTCAAGGCCGGGAAC
>JBJHAU010000107.1:0-7679 GCA_050480665.1 Alphaproteobacteria bacterium
CGAGTTGCAGGCCTTCTACGATGGCGGGCCGGGCGACTGGAACGACATCGTTCCCCTGTGCGATATCGTGGCGATGGGCAAGGGGCGTCCGGAAGGCGCCGACCTGACCTTGTTCAAATGGATGGGTGTCGGCCTTGCCGACCTTGCCGCCGGAATCGAGATCTTCCGCCGCGCTGAAGCCCGCGGCATCGGCAGAAAACTGCCTCATCCGCGCCGGGCCGAACCCGATCTGGACTAGCCCGCCCCTTCCTTTCCGGGGCATCATGGGCGCGGAGAAACCCGTTCAGGCCATCACTGGCCCAGCATACGGCCCAACGACAGGGGCCCTAAGTGCACGGGCCACAAGAGGAGCAGGAATCGATGGAACAGGCGATGTTTGGTGCCGGGTGTTTCTGGGGGGTTGAATCCGCCTTCCGGGGGGTGGAAGGCGTCGAGGATGCCGCCGTCGGCTATGCCGGAGGCCACAGCGAGAACCCCACCTATCCCGAGGTCTGCGGCCATGGCACCGGCCATGCCGAGGTGGTGCTGGTGACCTTCGATCCTGCGAAGGTCAGCTATGAACGCCTGTGCGAGCTCTTCTTCGAAATCCACGATCCGACCCAGCTCAACCGCCAGGGGCCCGATATCGGCGATCAGTATCGCTCGGCAATCTTCTGTTTCGGCGACGCACAAAGGGAAACGGCCCGTGCGGTGCGCGATCGCCTGGAACGGGAAGGACGCTACCGCGACGAGATCGTGACCCAGATCGCCCCGGCGCCAAAATTCTGGCGGGCGGAAGAGTATCACCAGCGCTATTTCGAAAAACGTGGGATTTCCGGCCACTGAGGCCGGAAATCACCCGTCGCCTCACGCCCTGGGGGATTCGGGAAAGCCATAGAGCCGGGCCGGGTTTTCGACCAGGATCTGGCGCAGGGTGTCGTCATCTTCGGCGGCGCGGGCAAGAAGGCGCAGAAGATCGGCATCGGACGGCACCGGACGCTCGAACGACGGATGCGGCCAGTTGCTGCCCCAGAGAATCCGATCCGGACGGGCCGCGATCAGGGCCGAAAGCACGGGCAGCATGTCTTCGTAGTCCGGCGGGCCTGCAGTGCCGAGATCGTAGCTGGCATAAAGGTTGAGATAGGCATTCTCTTCCTCGCGAAGCATGCGCAAGACAGCCTCGAAACCCGGCGTTCCCGGCCCCTGCCCCGGCCCCAGATAGGCCACATGATCGATGCTGTAGGGAATCGGCAACCCCTTGAGGGCGGGCAGAAGGGCCAGAAGTTCTTCGGTATCGCGCATGTGGATCTCGACATGCCATCCGAGCGGGCGAACCCGCGCCGCCATGCGGGCCAGGACTTCGGGCCCCATTCCGCCGACCGAACGGGTGGAGATCCGGAATCCTGTCATGCCGCCTGCGGCAAGACGCTCCAGATCGGCGTCATCAATCTCTTCCCGGACCAGCGCAAGCCCCTTGAGCGCGCCCCCCATCGCGGCAATGGCCGCAAGGCTCGGATCATTCGAGAGGTGTGCGCTGCCGGTGACGACCACCCCGCGGGCAAGACCAAGGGTTTCCGCCATGTGGCGATACTCGGCAAGCCCTGCGGCGACCGGGGTGTAGCGGCGATCTTCGCGCAGCCGGGAGCCATCCTCATAGATATGGAAATGCGTGTCGCAGGCGCCGTCGGGAAGCCGAAATCCCAAAGGCTGCGGCGGGTGTGGAGGCCGGAGGAAGGGAGGGGAATCGGGCGTATTCACGGTTTCCGCAATCCTTCGCCTCAGACCCGCACGGCCACATCGATGCCGGAAGGGAAGATATCCTCGGGACGAACATGCGCATGGGCAATCCCCTGCTCGTGCGCATAACGCAGGAAGGCTTCCAGGGTCTTGCGATTGGCCTCGATGCCGAAGGGAAACAGATCGTCTCCGAAGATTTCGGTCATCTTTTGGGCATGATCCACCAGCCAGGGCACGCAATAGCGTGAGACGGAAAGCTCGAGAGAGCGGGCAACGGCCCGATTTTTCGACTCCTCGAAGGCATTCACGAGATTGCGGGCGATCCAGGGGTGACGATCCAGAATCTTTCGCTGGATGGCGATCACATGCATGATGGGAAAGATCCCCGTCTCCCGGAAATACTGCTCTTCCATCGTCCTGTAATCGGGGAACAGGCGGACCACATCGGGATGCCCCTGGCTGAAGACCTTTGGCTCGCGGGCAACGAGAGCGGCATCGATCTCGCCACTGGCCAGCATCTCGGATATCGATTTGTCGGAAACCCTGGTCAGGGAAAGCCCCGCAGGCAGGTTCAGTTCCACCTTCTCGTCGCGGCCCGGTTCTTCCGTGCCGGCCTGAACCCAGTCGATGCCGGCAAGGTCCACCCCGGCCTCATGCTGGAGCCAGCCTCGGGTATAGACGGCGGCTGTCTGCGCCCATTCGGGAACGGCCACCCGCTTGCCCGCAAAATCCGCCGCCTCGCGAATCCCGGCCTTTCGGTTGACGTAGAAGGATGAAAAACGGAACTGGCGCGAGGTCCAGACGGGAAGACCGATGATATCCGGCTCGGGGCGGGTAGCCTGGGCGATGAACTTGGCAAAGCTGAGCTCGGAAACATCCCATTCGCGGTTGAAGGTGAAGCGGGCGAAGATCTCGTGGATTTCCATGGTGAGCCAGGTCGGGGCGATGCCCTCGGCCCGCACCACATCGTCGCGGAAATCGCGCATGTGATCATAGTCGCTGGTGGCAATGGTCAGGGGTATGGCCGTCACGATCCTGTTCTCCGCCGGATGTATGGCCTCGCAGGCCGCAAGACCGGGGGCAAGACTACGCCCCGCCCCCGGCCTTCGCAACCATGGGGACAAGCCCACGGGATTGACATGCCTTGCCCTTCCCCCGTTCAATGGCCCTCCGGCATCGAACCCCGCCCCTCTTCCACACTCAATCCTTCCCCCTATCCCTCAAGGAGAATCTTCATGGCCGATATCGACCTGAACCCGAGCCTTTCCCGTGACCGGGCCGCCATCATCATGTTCGATGCCCTGAATGGCTATCTGCATCCTTCCGATCCGGCCAAGGAACAGAATCTTCGCAACTGGAAGATTCGGGAAAACATGCAGCGCCTGTTGAGCGGCGCGCGTGCCAACGGCCTTGTCACCTTCTATCCGTCCGGTGATCATGCCGCCGATGGTTCGGATGTCGCCGTTCGGCTGACCGATACCGACATGGAACTGCAACCCTGGGGCGATCGAACCCCTTCCTTCAACCCGCAGGCGAAGCACGGCAGCGAAGCCGCCGCCATCGCTCCCGAGGTTGCCCCGGCAAAGGGCGATATGGTGATTCCGAAGCATCGCTGGAGCTCGTTCTTCCAGACCCACCTCGACCTTCAGCTGCGCTGCCGCGGCCTGAAGACCATCGTGATCGCCGGCGGATCAAGCGATGTGGGAATCGTCTCCACCGTCTTTGCCGCACGCGATCTCGACTACGGAATCGTCGTGGTCCGTGATTGCTGCTATTCGCATCGCGATGGCAACAACGACTTCCTGATGACCAGGATCTTTCCCCGCATGGGTCGGGTGATGGATGCCGATGACGCGGTCCGCCTGATGGCCGGATAAGCCCAACCCGTGGCTTCCGGCCCCTGTCCGGAGCCCGGACTCGCGAGCGCCTTAGGGATCTGTTAACCCTCCTCCCATCACATTGGACCATCACACCCTTGCATATAGGCTTTATTGCCTATATGCCTTGGGTCTTGTTGCCGGCTATCCCCCGGCAGGGCGGCTCATGCCGGGTGGCGCCGCACAACAAGGACAGGAGCGGTTTTCCCGATGACCGACTGCCCCTCCTCCGCCGTGAATGCCACCTTCCCGGAGCCCGGCGTTCCGGAACCAGGCATTCCGGAGACCGCCCTCGATGCCCTGAACCAGGGGTTGATCCTGTTCGATGCGAAGCTTCGGCTGGTGCGGGCCAATGCTCCGTATCTGCGGCTCAGCGGTTTTGAAAGAAAGGTGTTCAAGCCCGGGGCTTCCTTCGAGTCGATCATGGCCATGCATGAAAGGCAGGGGGATCTTGCAGGCTCCGGCCAGCAAGGCGGCCAGGATGAATGGCTTCGTGCCGCAAGGTCGCGGGAAAGCAGAACAACGCTCTGTCATCGGCCCGACGGAACGGTCCTGTCGCTTGCCCTGAAACCGCTGGATGATGGCCGGTTCCTGCTTCTGCTCGACGATATCACGGGATCGGTCCAGACCCAGATCGCCCTCAACCGAAGTGCGCGCATGCTGCTGTCGGCGGTAGAAAATTTCGATCATGGAATCAAGATCGTCGATGGGGATGGACGAATCGTTGCCTGGAACCGTCGCTATCAGGATCTGATGGAGATCCCCGCCCAGCTGCTGCAACAGGGTGCCGAGGATGCCGAGATCATCCGATTCGTCAATCGGCGCGAAGGGCTCGGCGAGGAAGCGGTGGAACGGATCGTTGCCCTGCGGGCACGCCAGAGACACAAGGGCGAGAG
The DNA here is from genome assembly GCA_050480665.1 of Alphaproteobacteria bacterium. GTDB lineage: Bacteria > Pseudomonadota > Alphaproteobacteria > SMXQ01 > SMXQ01 > JBJHAU01. The sequence goes on from JBJHAU010000107.1 coordinate 4,490, forward strand.
CCTGGAACTGACCCGCACCTCTGTTCAGGGGCGCGTCATCCAGCAGAAACGCAGCCCCATGCCCGATGGTGGAACCTTCACCACCTACACAGATATCACCAATCTGCGCCAGGCCGAGGGTGCCCTTGCCCGGCAGACCGAATTGCTGCGCATGACCCAGGAACACATGGAGCAGGGAGTCTGCGTGTTCGATCATCAGCTCCGGGTGGTGAATTTCAACCGGCGCTGGCAGGAGCTTTTCGATCTTCCCCCTTCCGTTGCCAGAACGGGCACGCACTATCGTGACTTCATCCGCTTTCAGGCCGAACGCGGCGACTACGGCCCTGGAGATGTGGATCGGCTGACAGCCGAACGCCTCGACAGGATCAAGCCGGGCGAACCCTACAGAAACCAGATCCAGAAACCCGATGGGCGATGCATCTCCATCCGCCGGACTCCGACCCCCCATGGAGGGTTCCTCTGCACCTATACCGATGTCACGGTCCGCTGGCGGGCCGAGCAGCAGATCCGAAGCTTCAGCCATCTTCTGGAAACCACCTTCAACGCCATCAACCAGGGCCTTGCAGTGTATGACGCGGATTTCAGGCTGCTCGCCCTGAACCGGCGCTTTCGCGACATGTTCAACATGCCTGAAGACGCCGTGCGGATCGGGATGCATCATCGGGACATGCTGCGCCTGCTGGCCGAGACGGGTGAATACGGTCAGGGTGATCTTGAAACGCTTGTCGCACAGCGCATGCGCCAGATCCAGCCAGGCACCGCAACGAGCGAGGAGCGAGAGCGACCGAACGGTCAGGTGCTCTCGATCCGACGCAACCCGATGCCCGGCGGCGGCTTCGTGACCACCTTCACCGACATCACCGAGGTTCGCAGGGCGGAGCGGGAAGCCGCCGAGACCGGTCAGCTTCTCGGCACCGCCCTGACCAGCATGGCTCAGGGGATCGTCATTCATGACGCCGACCACCGGATTCTTGCCTTCAATGACAGATATCTGGAAACCCGGAGAAATCTTCCTTCCCATTTTCTGAAACCCGGCGTTCACCAGAGCGCGATCTTGCGCTTTCAGGCCGAACGGGGTGATTTCGGTCCGGGGCCTGTGGATGCGCTGGTGGCGACACGTCTGGAATGCATGGACAACGGCACCGTGCTGAATCCCCTGCATCAGCATAACGGGCGGATCTATCAGGTGGACCGGCAGAAGATGCCCGATGGAGGCACCATCACCACCTACAGCGATATCACCGAACTCAAGGCCATCGAAAGCGAACTGATCAAGGCCAAGAACGCGGCCGAGGCCGCAAGCAAGGCAAAATCCGACTTCCTTTCCAACATGAGCCATGAGCTGCGCACACCGCTGAATGCGGTGATCGGCTTTTCGGAAATCATGAACCGTGAATCCTTCGGCCCCCTGGGCAACGCCCAGTATCGCGACTACGCAAGCGCCATCACCGAATCCGGGCAGCATCTGCTGAGCCTGATCAACGACATTCTCGACTTTTCAAGGATCGAGGCCGGACGCATGCTGATCGAGGAAGAGCCCGTCGATCTCGCCCGGCTGATCGAAAGCTGCCTCGCCCTTCTCGATGCCGAGATTCGCAAGGCAAGCCTCATCACGGAACGGTATCTGGACCCGGCCCTGCCCGCAGTCCGTGGTGACCGCAGGCGTCTGAAGCAGATCCTGCTCAACCTGTTGCAGAACGCCATCAAGTTCACCCCTGCGGGCGGCACCGTCCGTGTGGATGCCGCGCCTTGTGCAAAGGGCGGTGTTTCGGTGCTCATCAGCGACACCGGAATCGGAATCCCCACCGAAGAGATTCCGAGAATGCTGGAACGGTTCGAGCAGGTGGAAAGCAGCATGAAACGCCGCTACGAGGGTGCCGGACTTGGCCTGCCCCTTGCCAAGACTTTGGTGGAACTCCACGGCGGCCAGCTGGAGATCGACAGCGCTTCCGGAGAGGGAACCCGGGTTCGCATCACCCTGCCCCAAGATCGGGTGATCCCGGCCCCACGCCCTCGAAAGGGCGCCACGGATCAGGAAACGGCGGAATCTGCGGGGCCCTGAAGCCCCATCAGGCGAAACACCGCCCCGGCCACGGGAGATCGAGGATCCCCGAGGGCGCCGCCGACATCGAAATGATTCATGCCGGAAAAACACTCGAAGGCGCAGGCATGGCCCTTCGCCCTCCATGCGGCAGCAAATGCCGTCGACTGCCGCTGGAATTCCGTCAGCTCGCCATCGCCGAAACCGAGCGTCAGAGCCGGGGGATTCTCGGGAATCCGGACAATCGGGCTGAGCGCCCTCGCGCGTTGCTCATCAAGTCCCAGATAGCTGTTGCGCCAGCTGTGGCGCACGGGTTCGAGATCGAACATCCCCGAAAAGCAGGCCACCCCGCGAACCGTATCGGCGGGAAGATCGAACATCCCCGCCCAGTCTGTCACCGCGACCATGCCCGCCAGATGCCCGCCCGAGGAATGGCCGGAAACGAACAGGCGCCCCCGGTCGCCGCCGAAACGATCCGCATGGCGCCAGGCCCAGGCCACGGCGGCACGGCACTGGCGAACCTGTTCCTCAAGAAGGACATCGGGAACAAGGGCAAAATCGACGGCGATATACACCACCCCCGCCTCGACAAAGCCCTTTGCCGCATAGGCCGAGGAGCGCTTTCCCCCGGATTTCCATGCGCCTCCATGCAGGAAAAGGTGAATGGGCGCCCCGGCCTGTCCGCTGGACATTGCTCCGGCCTGTCCGCTGGACAGTGGCCTCGTTCCGGCGGGAAAGATATCCATCCTTTCGGCCCGGCTGGGGCCATAGGCCACATCATGCATGCAGTTCAGGGAAAGATGGGCATGATCGGCGGCTTCGGTTTTCCTTGCGCGGTAGGGAGCGTTATCGGGAACCAGTGTCGCCTGGTTGTACTGACGGCTCAACTCTTCGGCGCTGTAGCTTCGCCAGTCCGGAAAGCGTGTCTGGCTCTCTCGCGTGATGTCTGCGGTCATGACAGCGTTCCCTCTCCTTCTTACGAGACTCTCATGGGACTCTCGGAAGGAGCCTCATGGTCTTCCCATGGCCTTCGATGACAAAGCCAGGGACGTGGCCGGGCCACATGCCCAACTGATCCCGATTCCCGGCCTGATCCCGATTCAATGAAACCGGGGCTGGCGGCGATCGCTGTTCCGTTCGGTGGAGATC
>JBJHAU010000108.1:0-7676 GCA_050480665.1 Alphaproteobacteria bacterium
GGCCTGGGCCAGTCCCGACGGGACGATCCTGCTGCTGCGCGAGGATGTCGGACGCCACAACGCCCTCGACAAGCTGATCGGCGCCCTGGCCCGGCAATCGATTGACCCCCGGGGCGGTTTCTGCCTCATGACGAGCCGATGCAGCTTTGAACTGGTGCAGAAGGCTGCCGCCTATGGCATACCCTATCTGGCAACGGTATCCGCGCCGACCTCTCTCGCGCTGGCTCTGGCCCGCCGCGCCGGCATGGGGCTTGCGTCCCTCTCGCCCGACGGGATTGTCCTGTTCGAGGAGGCCCCTGAAGGGGAGGCGGCAAGGATCGGAGAGTGCGATCCGGCCAGGCAAGCTGTGGACAGGTAACGGGTTGGGGGCATGAGCAGAGACGACATCGTACGCATGGCCAATCAGATCGCCGATTTCTTCAAGGCCTATCCTGAAGACATGGCGGTTCGTGAAACCTCCACCCATCTTCGCAATTTCTGGGAACCGCGGATGCGGGCGCAGCTTCTTGGCCTTCTGGCCCAGAAGGACTCGGGGAAGGATTCGGGCCTCAATCCCATTGCTCTTGCTGCCGCGCGGCTTCTGGCCAGGGATATGCCGAAGGATCGCTCAAGGGATGTTTTGCAGGAGTAATGGCTCGCTCCCTGTGCGCGCCATCGCATGACGAAAGGAACGAAGCCGGGGCAGGGTGTGGACGTGGATTGGCAGAGGGTTTATAAGCCCGCCTCTGGATATGGATACGCCGAGTGGAGAAAGGTATGGCCGAAATCGCCCTCAGGATCACCAAGGTTGTTCAGCTCACGCCGCTTATCAAGATGTTTGAAATGGTCAATGCCAAGGGAGGCGATCTTCCGTCCTTCGAACCCGGCGCCCATCTCGATCTCAAGCTTGGCAACGGCCTGATCCGCTCCTACTCCCTTGCCAATGATCCGAAGGAACGCCATCGCTACGTGACCGCCATTCTTCGCGAGGCCCAGGGCGGCGGCGGATCGGCCTGGATGCACGACACCATCAAGCCGGGCGATGAGATCCTGTCGTCAGAGCCTCTGCAGAACTTTCCCCTGGATCCCGCAGCGTCGCGTTCCCTGTTGCTGGCCGGCGGAATCGGGATCACGCCGCTTCTGTCGATGGGCTATCGCCTGAAGGCCGAGGGGCGGCCCGTTCATCTCTATTACCTGACGAAATCGCCTGAGGACACCGCGTTTCTCGACGAGGTCAAGGCCGTGTTCGGAGAGGATGTCACCTTCGTCCACGACGGGGGCGATCCTTCCAAGGGGCTCGACCTGAAAGCAACATTCGGCACTCCGGAAGCGGGAACCCATCTTTATGTCTGCGGTCCGGCCGGGCTTTTGAATGCAGTGCGGGGGGTGACCTCGCATTGGCCCGAAGGCTCGGTGCACTACGAGCTGTTTTCCTCGGCACGCACCGACGAGCAGAAGGCCGAAATGGCGGCGCGCGAAAACCTGCCCTTCGAGGTTGAACTGGCGCGCTCCGGCATGACCCTCGAAATCCCCTCGGACAGGTCGATTCTGGATGTGCTGCTCGACAACGGGATTGGCGTACCCTACGCCTGCGAGGATGGCTGGTGCGGCGCCTGCGTGATCGACATGATCTCGGGCAAGGCCGATCATCGCGACGAGGTGATGACCGACGAGGAAAAGGCCGAGAACAAGAAGATCCAGGTCTGTATCTCCCGGGCCCTGCCCGGGGAGAAGCTGGTTCTTGATCTCTAGGCATTCGGGTCGGATTTTCGGACGGACTTTCAAGAGCGGTTTTCACGATCCCGGCGGCCCTGAGGGCTTGATGTCGGAATCCGGAATGGCCGCGCCTTCCTGCCCTCAGCCCTGAACAGGCTGAGGGACTTCCGCAGGGCGCCAGGCCCAGGTTCCGATGGCAAGGTTCTCCTTCACCACCTGGCGCATGACCTCTTCTATTGCGCTCTGGGCACTCGAAGCCGGGCGCTGTGCCGAGTAGGTCAGAAACATGCGTCGCGACAGGGCCGGATTTTCCAGCCTGCGTGCGACAAGCCGGCCTTCATCCACCTCCCGTTTCACGGCGCCAAGTGGCAGAACCGTCGTGCCGATGGCGTTCAGCACCATTTCCTTGATGGCGGCGACCGAATCGATCTCCAGCACCACCTCGTATTCGATCCCCGAACGGGTTGCGGCATCATCGACGATACCCCGAAGCCCGGATGAGCGGCTGGGCAGAACCATGGGCAGGGTGGCGATCTCGGCAAGCCTTGCCGTTGGCCTGTCCGGAGGTGCCTCGCGCGCGATCTGGACAAGACACAGATCTTCGGTCAGCAGTGGCTCATAGACGAGCCCCCGCGAATTGCCTGGATTATAGGTGAAGGCAAGATCAATGCGATCGCTGTCCAGCCATTGCACAAGATCCTCGCTCATCCCCTCGACAATGGAGAGGGAAATGTTCGGACAGCTTTCCCGGCAGCGTTCGACAAGGCGGGTGGCCAGAACGAGGTTGATGGTCGATGTCACACCGACCGCAACCTTGCCGCGCGGCGGGCCCGCAAGATCGGTCAGGGAAAGCCGGGCTCTTTCCACCTGTCGCAGGATCACCAGCGCATGATCGCGCAGCACAAGCCCCGCCTCGGTGGGGGTGACCCCACGGGAATGCCTGTCGAACAGTTTCAGGCCCAGCTCCTCTTCCAGCTTGCGCACCTGGAATCCCAGCGCCGGTTGCGCCACGCGCAGCCGCTCGGCGGCCTTGCTGAAGCTTTTCAGTTCCAGAACCTTCAGGAAATACTGCAACTGGCGCAGGGTCATGATGAATCCGGGAATGGGAAAGGGAACCTCACACCCCCTGCCAGTCCTTATGGACGCATCTCATCCGGGGGCCGGCTGCCCCTTGCCTGGCCGGGGGCTGCCATGCAAGACTGAGGCGGGAGGTGATGCTATGGACACTCAAATCGCCTATGAAGTCAATTCCCTGTCACCGGCTCTTGGTGCCGAGGTGATCGGCCTTGATCTGCGTGAGCCTCTCTCGGCCGATCTGGTGGCGGAACTTCGCGCCTTGTGGATGGATTCGATCGTTCTGGTGTTCCGCGATCAGGATCTGACCATGGAGCAGCAGAAGCGTTTCGCCTCCTGTTTCGGCGATCTCGGCGAGCGCAAACGGGCCCCGGATGCCCTGCGCGAGCGGACGGAAGGAATCTATCAGACCGACCAGCATACCCTTCTTGTCAGCAACATCGTCGAGGATGGCAAACCCATTGGTGCCTTCGGGGAAGGCGAGATGTGGATGCATATCGATTCCGGCTATACGGAACGGCCTTACAGCTTCACCTTCCTGTTTCCCATCGAATTGCCTTCGCGCGGGGGGAATACCCTGTTTGCGAATACCTACATGGCGTATGACTCCCTCTCCGACGAGATGAAGCGGTTCCTGAAGGGCAAGAAGGCCCTTCACCTTCACGAATACAGGCGTTCGGAAAAGGCCGACATTTCCGGCGACCTCTCCGGCAAGCCGCACTGGTTTCATCCGGTCTGCATCCGCCACCCCGAAACCGGCCGCAAGGTTCTGTTTGTCGACCGGCTGATGACATCGCGCATCGAGGGCCTCTCTCCCGAAGAGAGCGACAGGGTGCTTGAGGAGCTCTATGCTCATGTCGAGAATCCGGACTTCGTCTATGAGCATGTCTGGCGGAAGGGCGATTTCGTGATGTGGGATAACCGCTGTTCGGTTCACGGGCGCACCTGGTTTCCCACGGAAGAGCGTCGCCTGCTGCGCCGCTGCACGGTCGAAGGGGTTCCTCTCGAGGAATAGGCCTTCCGGGCCATGACCTGAAATGGCAGGGCGAAGAAAAAGACATCAGGAAAAGACCGATACCGGCCATGTCAGCCGCGCCACGGGGAAAGCATCCTGGCATTTCGTTTGAACCTTGCTGTTGGATCTGGCTTTGCGTTGGGATGCTGCTGCGTTGATATGCTTTTGTAATCATCGCCAGACTTCGCTATAAAACTGAACATCCGCCCGGAAAGGGATGCCACGACCCCGGCATGGGGGGGTTGGCGCAGGGATACCTTCCTTCGGCGCTTGCGGTTTCCGCGGATCTAGCAAGAGCCGATATTGCAAGAGCCGATATCGCAACGATGTCACATTCGGTCCGATCCCGCAGCAAGCGGCCGGGCCGGCGCACTCGGGGGCCCTTCGTTGCCCCCCATCACGAGGAGAGAGTAGGACGTGGGCGACTATACCGAATACAGCGCACCGCATCAGGATTTGCGCGAATGGCTTGATCGCGTCGAAAAGATGGACGAGCTGCTCAAGGTGGATGGGGCCGATTGGAACCTGGAAATCGGCGCGATTGCCGAGATGGTGTATCACCACACGCCGGATAATCCGCCCGCCATCCTGTTCGACAACATTCCGGGTTACGAGCCGGGTTTCCGCATCCTGTCAGGCATGACCAATTCCATCAATCGCCTGGCGATGACCCTCGGCTTTCCAAAGCCCGAAGGCGCGATGGATGTGGTTCGCTGGTATCGCGACCGGATGAAGGGCTTCGAGCCGATCCCCTCGCGTTTCGTCAACACCGGCCCGATTCTCGAAAATGTCGATCGGGATGAGGATGTGGATCTTCTGAAGTTCCCGGTTCCCCTTCTTCATGAGCTTGATGGCGGCCGCTACATCGGAACCGGTGACCTTGTCATCATGCAGGATCCGGATTCCGACTGGGTAAATCTCGGCACCTATCGTGTCATGGTGCATGACAAGAATACCGTGGGCCTGTGGATGAGCCCGGGCAAGCATGGCCGTCTGATCCGCGAAAAGTACTTCAAGCAGGGCAAGCCGTGCCCGGTCGCCATCAGCGTCGGTCATGATCCCCTGATGTTCCTCGCGGCCGGTAACGAGATTCAATACGGAGTCTCGGAATTCTCCTATGCTGCCGGCCATCGCGGCGCCCCCTTCGACATGATCAAGTCGGAGCTGCACGGTCTGCCGATCCCGGCCTATGGCGAGATCTGCATCGAGGGCGAAATCGTTCAGGATGACGAGCGTCCCGAAGGTCCCTTTGGCGAATGGACGGGCTATTACGCCTCTTCCGTGCGTGAAGATCCGGTGGTGAAGGTCAAGCGGGTCTACTACCGCAACAACCCGATCATCACCATGGCGCGCCCGGGCCGTCCCCCTTCGGACTACACCCTGTCCAAGAGCGTCATCAAGTCGGCGCTGGTCTGGGATCAGGTGGAAGCCGCCGGTCTTCCCGGCGTGCAGGGGGTCTGGTGTCACCAGAACGGTGGCGGCCGCCTGTTCAACGTGATCTCGATCAAGAACTCCTATCCCGGCCATTCCCGTCAGGCGGCACAGCTCTGCTGCAACGTTCATGCGGGCAACTACCTTGGCCGCTGGGCCATTGCGGTGGATGAGGATATCGATCCGTCGAATCTCTGGGATGTGACCTGGGCGATGGCGTCGCGTTGCGATCCCATCGAGGATATCGACATCACCCGTCGGGCGTGGTCGGGGGCCCTGGATCCGCGCAAGCGGCCTGGCGACAACTTCAACTCCCGTGCCATTGTCGATGCCTGTCGGCCCTTCGAGTGGAAGGACGAGTTCCCGCCGGTGGCGGAGTCCTCTCCCGAACTGGCCAAGAAGACCATGGACAAGTGGAAGCATCTGCTTCGCTGATCCATGAATCGTTCCGGAAAAGGGCGCCTTCCGGGCGCCCTTTTTCATTCCGGCTGATCGGCACAGGCAAGGGGCCTGACCGATGCGGGCCGGGAATGCCGAGCGGAGTTGCGTATGCGCAAGCCAAGACGATCCCTGCCGAGGCAGATGTTTGACGTCTCCTTCTTCGCGTTCATCGCGGTCGGGATCGTGGCGGCCATCGCGACATGGGAATGGAAGGGGCCCGAGGTCGTGGCCGAGGTTCTGGCCTATGATTTCGAGATCATCACCTTCCTGTTTCCCCGCATTCTCGGAGGAATGCTTCTTGCTGCGCTTGTTCAGGTGCTGTTGCCCCCCGAATTCGTCGCGCGCTGGGTGGGCGAAAATTCCGGGCTCAAGGGGGTCGTCATCGCCGCCTGTGCCGGGGCTCTCACGCCCGGGGGGCCGATGACCTCGTTCCCCATTGTTGTGGCCTTCTACATGTCCGGGGCCGATCGGGGCGCGCTGGTTGCCTATGTGACCGGATGGTCGCTGCTCGGCTTTCAGCGGATGCTGATCTGGGAATTGCCGCTGCTTGGCCCGGAAATCACCCTCTACAGGATTGCCGCCGTTCTTGTCCTGCCGGTTCTTGCCGGGCTTCTGGCCCGGCGGCTGCCCATCGCGATGCCGGTTCCGCCACGGGCCGATTCCGACGAAAGGGATGGGGCAGGGCGAAGCGGCAGGGAAGGGGGGCGCTGAATGCCACCCTTTTTCAGTGTGGAGTTCTTCATCATCTGGGGCCTTGTGGGCGTGGGGTTCCTTCTGGCCTGGCGGCGCGGGGACGGAAGTCACTGGCGTGCGCTGCGCCGGGGGGGCGAGATGTTTCTGGTCAATGCTCCCCGGATTGCTGCGGCGCTTCTTGCGGCAGGGTTCATCGCCTATCTTCTGCCCCAGGAAATCGTTGCCCGCTGGCTTGGCGAGGAAGCCGGCTGGACAGGAATCCTGATCGGCTCCTTCGTGGGCGCCCTGTTCCCCGGTGGCCCGCTGGTCATTTTCCCTGTTGTCGTGGCGTTGCTGAAGGCCGGGGCAGGGGTTCCTGCCATCATCGCCTTCCTGACCTCGGCAGCAGTACTGGGGCTGCATCGAATCCTGATCTTCGAGCTGCCACTGATGGGAAGCTGGTTCGTCTCCCTGCGGCTTCTGGCCTCGATCGCCCTGCCTTCCCTGTCCGGGATTCTTGCCGCGTTGCTGGTGCAGAGCCTTGGAACGCCTTCCCTTGGCCCCTGATTCCTGCCCGGCCTCGTTTCCGGAAAGGCGGGTCAGAGGAATCCACACAACCCTTGTGATCCTTCACGCAAAATCTTATGTACAACACCAACAAAAGGTTTCAGGGAGAGTACCCCGAGGGGGCACGCCTCAGGCGTGCGTCAAATCAGGCAGGCCGCGCAAGTCGGCCTATTGGGAGATGAAGAATGCAGAAATCCATGAAGTATGCGAGCCTTGCCGCGGCGGGGCTTCTGGCATCGGGCGTCGCCATGACCCCGGAAGCTGGCGCCGTCGCCGATTTCTATCAGGGAAAACGTGTCACCATCGTCATCGGCTATTCGGCCGGGGGTGGCTACGACACCTATGCCCGGCTGGTGGGGCGGCATCTCGGTGCGCAGATCCCCGGCAATCCGACAGTCGTCATGCAGAACATGCCGGGGGCGGGAAGTCTCACCTCGGTGAACTTTCTTTACAACCAGGCTCCCAAGGACGGCACGACCTTGGCCTCCTTTGGGCGTGGAGCGCCGACGGAGCCGCTGTTCGGAAACGAGGCCGCCCGTTTCGATCCAAGGCGCCTCAACTGGATCGGCAGCGCCAATAACGAGGTCAGCGTGTGCGTGACCTGGCATACCTCGCCGGTCAAGACTTTCGCCGATGCCCAGCAGCAGGAATCAATCATTGGCGGAACCGGCCCTGGTGCCGATACCGATACCTTTCCCAATGTCCTGAATTCGGTGCTTGGCACCCAGTTCCGCCTGATTACCGGATTCCCGGGCGGCAATGATATCAACCTTGCCATGGA